>JAZNMF010000096.1:0-13572 GCA_045579545.1 Acetatifactor sp.
GGTAAGAAGCGCCTCTGTCTTTGCTTCGTATTCCTCTCTTTTGGACATTCTCACCATTCCTTTCTTTTCTGTTTTCGGCCCGGTCTGCCGTTCCTTTCAAGAACAAAGAGTCCGCTTGCGGACTCTCGCGCCGAGCGCGGTCGCGAAAGCGACATTTTCCTTGTACGCGCGAGTGCGCATCCTCGCGGAGCGTTTTTGTACAATAAGAAATCCGGAGAAATTTCTTATTGTACAAAAAATCCCATGCTGTATTCTCATACAACATGGGACGAAATAACATTCCGCGGTACCACCCAGATTCCTGCCATAATGGCAAACTCTCATTAACGCTTAACGCGCGTTCACGTCCTGAAATACTGAATCCTAAAATCGTTCCTCCGGGCAGCTTCAGTGGGAAATTCAACTATCATCTGAACTTAAGGAAGCTTACAGCCGGCGACTTCCTCTCTCTGAAAGAAAATGATACTCTACTAACACCTTCATCGCTTTTAAAACATATGCTGAATCTATTTTAGTAATTAATTACATAAATGTCAAGTCCTAAATGCAGGTTTTCTCAAAGGAATTCCGTATCAGTCAATGATTACATGATTACTTTTAAGAACAGATTGCAGGCTTTTCCGGTCAATTTCCATAACGCTCCGATTCTCTTTTGCAGCCATGGCACCCGCAATACCAGCCGCCTCGCCGGTTACACAGCAAGTAGGAATACAACGTGTGATATCCCACATATCTTCTGTAACGGAAATGTTTCTTCCGGCAGTCAACAGATTCTCCGTCTTACCATAGAGACATCTGTAGGGTACAGAGAACACAGGACCTGCTTTTCTCCAGTCTGTGGTCCTACCAATACTGTCATCAAACCGTTTTCCCTCTTCGCTCTCATCAAGCGTATAAGCACCCACAATGCTTCTGGTCATACGGATAGGCGGTATGCTTGGCATTGTAACAGGCATGATCCTGTCATTGCCCTTCCTCTCACGAAGCTTTAATGAGCGGTCCAGCAGCATTTTATGTACATGAATCATAAGATCAGTCAGTTCTTCCCCCTTGGTGCCGTCTATTCCGTTATATTCCGGATAGTTTTCAGCATAAAGATGATAACCACTGCCCTCCTCACCGTAAGCGGAATAATAACACCACAGGCTGGCAAAGTTCTTATCATATAGACGCATGTCTTCTCCGGCAAGCAGGCAGACTTCTGCGTCACCTGTGCAGTCAATGATTGTTTTCAGATGCACAGCGCCGGTTCCCTCTCGGTTATTGATTATGGCAGCATCAATTCGATTGCCATCTTTGTGTAAGTCCAAAACCTTGGTTCCGTAAAGGATCTTCACACCGTTTTCCAACAGTAACTGTTCCGCCGCCACCGCAAAAAGCTGTGGATTAAACTGAACCTGAAATCTCTGCTTCTTTCTGGCCTCCGGATCGTTACCGTCAAGCCATGCGTCCGGATATCTGTCTTCATGACCATATTTGATGGAAAGGCGCAATAATTCCTCACAAATACCAAATATATGCTGTGTCCCCATACCGTCGCACAAGGGTAAAAAAACAGTGACCACGCCGGCTGTAGCAAGTCCACCCAGCATCCATTCCTGTTCTGCCAAAAGTACATCTGCACCCTGCCTCACTGCTGCAAGCGCTGCAGAAATACCGGCGACACCGCCTCCTGCAACCAACACGTCACAGGACATCCTGACAGGAACCTCTTTTTCTCTTTTGATCGTATTGTACATTTGCGAATTCCACCTTTAAATATTATAAAACAAATTAATCATAACTGATAACGAAAGTAATGTCAATTATTGTATCTCCTGTTCAGAAATGCTCCGATCAATAGGATATACATGCAAAAGTAGAGCCAAATCATAACTATGACAATAATGGAAAGACTCCCGTAGATGGAGTAAGTCTGACTCTTGCTGATATACAGGGAAAAGCCCCAGGAAAAGACACTCCATGCCACTGCCGAGAACACAGCACCCGGAAACTGTTCCTTCCATTTGAGCTTTACATCCGGCACATAAGTGTATAACGCGGAAAACAGCGCAATGAGCACAAGCCACACTGCAAGAAACCGGAAATTCATAAGAAATGCAATCAGGATCCTGATTTGAGGTACCTTAAACAGAATCAGATTCACAAGCTGGTTACCAAATACCATGACAAACAGTGACAGAACTACCACAACAAGCATCACAAACGTATACAGAGAGGCAATCAGCCTGATAGCAAAATAATTTCGTTCTTCTTCCACATGATGCACTGCATTCAGTCCACGCATCAACGCCTGTACTCCTTTTCCTGCAGACCACAAAGTAGCAAAAGCAGCCACAGAAAGAATTCCGGCTGACTTCTCATAAACCTCCGAAATCAGATCAGCCACAAGCGGATCAATGATATCAGGCGTAATCTCCGTGACTGCATGCAAAAGATCACCTTGCGTAAGTGGCGTAAACGGAATCATAGTGCATATCATGATCAGCATCGGAACGATGGATAAAAAAAAGAAAAATGCCGTACTCGCCGCAAATGTACTGATATTATGCTTTTTCATCTGACCGGTAAAACTCTTTGCACCTGCCACAAGCTTCCATATCACATTCATTCATTACATACCTGTATTATGATTGATAAATTCCCTGGATCAGACAGCCCTGATAAAAGAAGGTAAGGATTTGTGCTGCAGTCATTCCGTCTGCCGCCATGTGCTTTGCACCGTTTTGGGACATTCCTACACCGTGACCATATCCGCCGCCATGAAGGACGTAACCAGTTACCAAATCCCCTTCTTTGACCTGATCCATCACAAAGTAACCGCTGGGCACCAGCGTAGCAGCATCAACGAGCCCTCCGTTCTGCCGTTTTACCTTGCTAAAAGTATCGCAAAGGACATATCTGATATTATACTCTGTCAGCACCTTGTAAGTATCCTCATCCGTCTCAATGATCAGTTCACTCACCACACCGCCTGCTCCACGGCTTGCTACTTTCATTGAAAGAACGCTGTTCCAGTCTCCCAAAGGCTTACTCTCAAACTCGCCTTCTTCATTCAGTGTCAGCACACGTTCCGGATTCACTTTATAGCGCTGCGACAATCTTTCACAGAGCAATTCCGTGTCCAGCATTGATACCGTGTAACTCCAGCGATAACCATGTTCTGACACCTCATAGTCTTTCTCATTTTTTGAAAGAATAAACTTCCTGAACGCATCTTCCTCTTTTAAGGACTCTGCCATCAGGTCAGTATCCTCTCTGTTATCCCAGTCATTCATACGTGAGATTGGACGAGGAATCAAATAATCCGGACTCTCTCCCGGCTCTGTATTCCAGATATCTCCGTCAGTGCCCATGCCGCATGAGGTAGAATAATAGTATATCTCAGCAGGCATATTTCCACCCGGCTCAAAGAGAATCTGGCCATATGTTTCTTTTACCGCGGTGGTCGTAGCCTCCTGCTCCGGTATATTATTGTATACCTGATATCCGGTACTGTCGTCTACATGCGCACCATACTTTGCAAGACCGGCATGGAGCATACGCCGGTATGCATAAGTTCTCGCGCTGATCGCCTGGGCTTTCAGAGCCTCAGCCGGATAAGAAGACGGCATCTCACTGGGAACAACGCTGTACAAATATTCTTCCAATGTCACCTCATTGACAACCGCAAGACCATCCTCTGTTCTAAGTACTTCGATTATTCCTCTGTATGCCGGTGTTCCCTGATTTCTGCTCACACTATTCAGGATCACTTTGCCGGTCAGAACAGCCGGAACAATACGAATTCTGTTACTCAAAAACAACTCTCTGTCCCGATGGATCTCGCAAACCTCACCGGCCCTGTGATACTCGTTCATTCGCTCCCCATAGGGTCCATACTCTATAATGTAATCTGTGTCGCAGCTGATCTCCAAAGTATCATGTAATACGGACTTAAAATCATTGGTCCTGATCAGAACTCTGATAGATTTCATTGCAGCTTCCTTTACCTGTAAAATTCCGCAGATTTTCTGATTCTCAATGACAAAATCCGCAAAGTCATAACCAATCTTAAGATCGGAATAATGGCTCATCACAAGGGTGTCATAAAGACGATACCCCCGCACATCAGGTGTAAAAAGCAAATATCCGACCCCCTCAATCTCCACACCATTCTCATCTGCAGCAAGTACCCTGCCATTTATTTTATGAATCTTACAACAGATCTGTGACACTCTGTCATCTGTAAGGGTAATATCTGCAACCTGTTCCCGGCATTCCTGCATCGGTGTATAACCTTCCGCCAAAAGATAGGTTCGCTCATTGCCGTCCTCAAACACCGTAATAAAGCTGTCTCCCACTTCCATTACCCATACATTTGGCAGTTCCCGAACAACCGGGATATGTACCGGATCTTTCTTCATAGAAATCAGTATCATGGCCGTGCCGAACAATATCACAAGCAACATGATTCCCAATATACAGATCATAGACTTAAATTGTATTCTCTGGGATTTATCCATATCAACTCTCCGTTTCCCATATGATGTAAAAAAAAATTCAGTTCCGCTGCAGTGCGATCCTCGCGGAACATTTTGATACAATAAGAAATCCGGAGGAATTTCTTATTGTATCAAAAGAGCAGCCCACAAGGACTGCTCTTTTCTCTTTTGTACCTTCAACTCTTTGCTCTTGCAGTATTCTATCATACCCCAAGATGCCGGTTCCTGCCTTTTGACTCCTAGCTCTCGCCAGGTGGGTAAAATCCGCAACCAAAGCTTTTGCCTTCCCTTGCAATCCTCAAATGAGTGAGGGCTTGACAGCCACTTGGCAATATAGGAATCCCGTTTAAAGTAAATGTAGGTTCAAAACTAACAGGAGTTGTCGCACATCTCAGGTTAATTCTATTATAGCCAATAACTGCTCATTTGACAACAGGAAATTTTTAGTTTAAAGACTCCTTATATGCCGGTTTTAAGTAACAGGGCATACCGTTCTTAAAAGGAACTTTACTCTCGCCCTCTATCAATGGACACACATAACCAAGGAATTCATCTGCGATATCTGTACCATGGTTTGTGATCCATTGTGCGGGAAATTTCTTTTCCTGATTGCAGATGGCATTCACATCCTCAATACCGTAAGTAATATGATACTCTCCTTCGCCTCTGATAAATGTGATCATGATGCCGGTATTTCCAGCGAGGGCCTCTTTCACAGCAAATCTTCCGGCCCCGTCAGCTTCCTCAATATCCGTCAGGGAAGCCAGGACCGCCGAACACCTCTGAGGCAAATTCACCTCAATAGAACGACATTTACAGCCAATCTCCCGTTTAACCAAGCCTTCCAGAACCTTGCCGCATCCGGTAAGCATCTTATGTCCGAAATTATCCACTCCGGCAGCTGCACCATATTCACAGATAAACTTTCCGTTCTTGTCAGAGATTCCCTCAGACACACAAACCACCACGGAATTCTGCTTCTTCAATGCTTCTTTCACATCACCGATAAAAACATCCACATCGAAATCCGCTTCCGGCAAATAGATCAACAAGGGATTCTGGTCGTACTCATTCCTTGCCAAAACACTGGCCGCTGTTACCCAGCCGGCATTTCGACCCATCAGTTCCACGATCGTTACTACTGGTTGCTCATAAACTCCTGCGTCCAGCACGATTTCTTTTACGGTAGCTGCCACATATTTTGCAGTCGATCCGTATCCCGGAGTATGGTCTGTCAGAACAAGGTCATTATCAATGGTCTTGGGCACTCCCACAAACCGTATATCAGAACCAATCTTTGCTGCATAGCGGCTGAGTTTTGATACCGTATCCATAGAATCGTTGCCGCCGATATAAAATACTGCTTTGATAGCATTATCATCCAACTTCTCTATAATAGTGGGATATACTTTATTTTCAAGATCTTCCGGAAGTTTGAATCTGCAGCTGCCCAAAAAAGAAGCCGGTGTTGTCTTCAACAACTCAAGCTCATGATCCTTTGCATATTCTGTCAGATCGATCAGTCGGTCCTTCAGAAAACCTTCAATTCCGTTGACCATACCATAAACAGTATCAATGTTTCGGTTGTCCAGTGCCTCTCTCACTACACCGTACAATGAGGCATTGATAACTGATGTTGGACCACCGGATTGTCCGACTAAAATATTGTACATAATTTCCCCCTTTTCTTTTCGTGAATTATTTTTAACAAGCAACAAGCTCCCAAACAGGAGCTTGTTGTAATATACTATTCAATTCTGTCAATTACAGAGAAGCAGCCTCGTCAACGATCTTCTTCAGAGCAGCAAGAGCTTCCTCAGGAAGTGCATCGTATCCGGCCTTCTTGGTATTGAATCCTTCTACAGCGTCAACACGGTTCTGCATAGCACTCTTCAGAGCTGCAACGTAATCAGCATCCTTCAAGTCAGGAGTAAAGCCTTCCCAATCCATGATCTCAATATCAGAGAAAGGTCCCCACTGGGTAAACTCAGCCTTCTTCTCAACAATTGCTTCCAGAACGCCAAGGGTATCTGCGGGTTTCACCTTCTTGCCCATGAAGTCGCCGGTGTTGATGATGTAACAGTCTACATCCTTCTCTTCTACCAGCTTCTTGAACTTCTCATAGTCGTTAACCAGAGGATAGGTTCTGAAGGGGTTAGCGTAAGGAACGATACGAAGAGCGTTCATATCGGTACCTGCAGCAACACGCTCAGCAGTGGAAGTCTTGGTAGCCAGAGTAGCGCCCATTACAGATGCAAGTGCAGCACCTTTCAGCTTCACTACAGGGGGAATAGTAGGATCCTTCATGATCCAGAAGATAGCATTAACAGGAGCGTCAATCTTATCTACACGGTTAGGAGACCACAGTTTGGACTTGATTGCACGTCCGTTACCGTTTCTGATATCCTCGGTTACCAGCTGAACCTTGCCGTCCTCATCCAGAGTAGCGGATACGTTCTGAGCGGTCATCAGGAACTTGTTATCTGCACATCCGGTAGGATAGTCTGCAGTCTTATCAAAGTAAGAAGGCTCAAGTGCGATGGATGCACAGGTATCGGTATTGATGATGAAAGCATCGTCATGAAGAACCTTTATCTCGTACTTGCCGTTATGTTTTGCATGAGTCAGAGTGGACTTACCGGATCCGGACAGACCGTATACGGAAGCAACGAACTTGCTGCCGTCAGCCAGCAAATACTCTTTCTGTCCACCGTGGCAGGAAGCGTAACCGTTTCTGTTAGCGATAGCCCAAGCCATGGTCAGAGTACCCTTCTTGTGCTCGCCGAAGTATCTCATACCAAGGATAGCTGCGCAGTTCTCACTGGTATCGAAGTAGCACAGGGTAAGAGGATCGCTTAAGCAGCTGAAGTCAAGGTCAGGACGCTCCTGAGGAATCCACTGGGGATCGGAGAAAATATAAATATCAGCTTCCTTGCCATCACCCACTGCCTTGGAGCTATTGTACATTCTTACATACTCATCAGACAGATACTGGAAGTTCAGCATCCAGTTGTAAAGGATATTCTCCTCTCCTTCGGGAATCAGAAGGTGAGCCTTTACCATAAATTCAGGATCAAGACCGATGTAAACTTCAGCATGGTACATGGTTTTCCAACGGGTCTCGTAAACTGCATCCATAACAACTTTATCAAGCTTAGCACTGTCAACGCCGGGTTCACCCTTAATGCGGCGAGCCTGAGCATAACGGCCGGTAACTGCACCGTCGTTAAATAACAGAACCTTGGAATCTCTCTCAAGACCCTGCTCTTCTGCCTTGTAAACAGGCATATCAGTAACGATGGTACCGGGTGAATTCTTAGCTAACTCATAAGCCTCTCTCAAAGTATTAACTTTAACTACATTATTGCCGTAGAAAGCACCTTCGATGATGGAACGGGTCTTACTGAAACCGGTCTTGCCAGCGCCAATTTCAGCAATCGGATAATAAGCTTTTGTTGACATTTAAACGTCCTCCTTAATAATGTATTACTACCGCAAAATTGCGATATAATTTACAAACCGACACACTAATGCCAGATCCTCAAAGTGCGCCAAATACAGATTTATTATCCCAAAATTCAAGTGGATTGTCAATATATGGCGTTAAAATTTTATACATTTTTTTAAACAGTTCAGCCATAGAACCATGTATATGCTCTCATGCTTGCATGAAAGAGCATATACATGGTTCTATGAGATGAGCGCCCGCTAATGAGCAAAGGCAGCTGCGAAGCAGCGAAAAGCACCGAAGGTGCGGCTTTGCGAATGGCGCGACTGAACTGTTTGGACAGGCGCGGAGCGCTGGCAGCGCGAATGGCGCGACTGAACTGTTTGGACAGGCGCGGAGCGCTGGCAGCGCGAATGGCGCGACTGAACTGTTTGGACAGGCGCGGAGCGCTGGCGGCGCGAATGGCGCAAATCAAATCTCCCTTGTGGCCTCCTTCAGCCAGGCCGCCTCTGCTTCACTCAAAAACGGCACCACTTTTTCATATACCGCTCTGTGGTAATCGTTCAGATATCCCCTCTGCTTTTTGTCAAGCAGTGAAACATCGATACCATCAAGATCAATCGGTACATAAGTAAGATTCTCAAAATGCATGAACTGTCCGTACTCATTTTTGACACCGTTACATGCCACAAGTATATTTTCAATTCGAATGCCGTAACTTCCCTCTACGTAGACGCCCGGTTCATCGGAGACTACCATACCCGATTCCAGAACAGCCTCTTCCATTCCTTCCGCATATCTCCAGCGTATGTTTTGAGGGCCTTCATGAACGTTCAAAATATACCCGATTCCATGGCCGGTTCCGCATTTATAGTCAATACCCACATCCCACAAGGGTTGTCTTGCCAAAATGTCAAGATTACGTCCCGTACATCCGTAAATCCAGTTGGCACGAAGTAACTGCAGCATCCCCGCTGTTACCAGAGTATAGTGTTCTTTTATCTGCTGAGATACCGGTCCCAGAACGATCGTGCGCGTGACATCGGTAGTGCCGCCAAGATACTGTCCGCCGGAGTCCACCAGAAGCATCCCCTCCGGAGCAAGCACTGCGTGTTCCTCAAGTGTGGCACGGTAATGCATCATGGCTGCATTCTCCCGGTAACCTGCGATGGTAGAAAATGATAAATCCAAAAAGCCGGGAATCTGCCTGCGCAATCCATCCAAATACTCTGCAGCAGTGATTTCTGTGATTGTTTGTTTGCCAATGCTACTCTTCAGCCAGTATATGAACTTTGTCACTGCCACACTGTCCTTTAAGTAAACCTCTCTCATATGAGAAAGTTCCACAGGATTCTTCAGGGCCTTCAGTCGTTCTGTAGGATTCTTTTTATCAATCAGAATCCTGCCCTCCGCCAGTTTTTTATATATGGCATAACTGCAGGAACTTCGATCTGTCAGAATCCGGATGCCAGAAGGCAGACTCACCAGATAATCCATGACACCATCATACTCTTTTAAAGTGATCCGGTTCTTACTGAAATAATCTTTAACCGATGCTGTCAATGCTTTTTCCTGTAAGAAAAGCACTACTTCTTTTTCAGTAATATAGGCATGAGACATGGCAACCGGACTTCCTTCCACATCACAGCCTCTGATGTTAAAGAGCCACATAATATCGTCCAGTTTACTCAAAAACATGCTTTGTGCGCCGGACGCAACAAACTCACTTCTGACCTTAGAAAGCTTCTCTTCCACACTGAGACCGGCAACTTCTTTCGTAAGCACTGTCACCGGTCCGGCAGGAAATTCCGGACGATCTGACCATATTTCTTCCGACAAATCAACGTTATATTGAAACCGGATCTCTTTCTCTTTCAGCCGCTTCTCCAGCTGTATTCCTTTTTGGGCTGTGATCACTCTACCGTCAAAACCAAGGGTCTGCCCGCTTTTCAGAGAATCAAGAAGGAATTCTTCTATGGTAGGAACGCCTTCGTCCAGCATACGGAACAATTGGATTCCGGTTCCGGTCAGTTCTTTCTCTGCCTGAATAAAATATCTGCCGTCCGTCCACAATCCTGCTCCGTCACCCCAAACAAGAAGCGTACCATTTGAGCCGCTGAAACCGGAAAAAAACTTTCTCACCATGAAGTATTCATTTACATATTCCGAATTGTGCCAGTCAGCAGTCGGAACCATATAAAAATCAATACCGTTCTTTTTCATGGCCTGACGCAGCTTCGTCAGACGTTCGGCAATCAACCTATTCTGCATCATGCATTTCCTTTCCCTTAATATCCCTGTGTCAGTTCTCCTTTACACAGTCCCACAGCCCGGGACGTACCGATCCTGTCACAGCCAAGTTCAAGAAACATTTTCAGGTCTTCCAGCGTTGACACGCCGCCTGCAGCCTTGATTTTTACATCAGGTCCGATATGCCCTTTGAACAGTTCAATATCCTCTCTTGTGGCGCCATCCGTTCCGAAACCGGTAGATGTTTTGATATAATCTGCACCGGCCGCTGTCACAGCTTTACACATGGCAATCTTTTCTTCCACTGTCAAGTAGCAGGTTTCAATAATCACCTTCAAAATGTGTGTACCGCAGGCTGCCTTTAGCTGTCTGATTTCCTCTTCCACCTTATCAAATGCACCGTTCTTCACATCACTGATATTCACCACCATATCAATCTCATTGCATCCATCTGCAAGAGCAGCCTTCACTTCAGCAATCTTTGCATCGGTCACACTGTAGCCCAGCGGGAATCCCACAACGGTACAAATATTGATCTTATCACCGTAAGTGTCATGAATCCTTTTAATATAGGCCGGCGGAACACATACACTGGCAGTCTGATAAGTGATAGCCTCCTGACAAAGCTTCTCAATATCCTCCCATGTGGCAAAGGCCTTTAACTGTGTGTGATCCACATGATGCAGCATTTCCTGTATTGTCATAATAGCCTCCTTTGATAACTTGTTTTATTTATTATGTTCCATCAATTTTGAAAGAAACCTTACCGTCCGTCAAGATACTCCTCATATTCCGCATCCTCCGTATAATACCGGAATGATTTCTGAAGCATCGGATGATTCAGCGTCAGTACAGTGAGTAGCAAAACCAGCGACACCATAACTGCAACCGTTTTTCTGACCGATAGCTTATACTGTCCGCTCAGAAGCCACTTTCCGAAGGAAATCATCCCGAGCACTGCATAAGGGATCAAAAGTACAAAATAACTTACAGTATACTGACACTTGGCTTCCCACAAAAGGTGAAACAGAAAACCACCGATCACAATCACTCCAAGGGACAAGGTTTTGTGATCAAACCTTTCACAGAAAAAGAAATACAGGATACATCCCGACAGCACAAGACTTTGGAAAACATTGAAAATTTCGGTCAACGCAGTATATCCTTTTCCGCCGTCCATGATCACATCCAAAACCGCATCATCAACCCCTTCCGGCACTTCTTCCATTTGGGAATACATACTCTGCTGGATCCATGGTCCCTGGAACGTGGGATTGTTCCACTGAGAAGCTGTCTTTTTACTGAAAAATTCCACAAGATAAACAGGATCCCGCATAAATCCGACAATGCGCTGTTTTACGATCGGAATGGCATTCTCTGTTGCAAGCTGAGAATCACGTCCCGCTTCTCTGAAGCTGAGAATATTATAACTATTGTACCAACCGGGAGCCCGTGGACCTTCCTGTAAGCCCATTGCAATAAAATTCATGACCGGTACTCCTTTAGAGACTTCCTTTCCTGTAACTGCTTTGATACAAACATGAGACAACAACAATGCAAGCAATAGGCTTCCTACAAGAATCCCCATGCCTGCCAGCTGTTTTTTCCACTTCTTTTCCGCTATCATGTCAGCTGCAAGAATGCAAAGAAATGCAGCGAAGGTAACCAGATAGTTGTTTTTACAAAGATAGGCAAAGCCAATCAGGGCACCGGAAAGAACAGAAAATTTAATCCGATGTTCTTTTAAATAACGGAGCAGATAATAGAGCGAAGCCATGGAGGCAGCAAATCCCGGGATCGTTCCATATACAAAAGTTGTATAACACGCAAAAGGCAGAAAGAGCAAAAAGAGCACATAACTGCACACTCCTGCAAGCTTATTTTGAAACAGATGCAAGACGGTTTTATAGAGAAAGACTGCCGCGACCACATAGCAAATCACATTGCACTGCTGGATCCACAAATAGGCATTGTCTCCAAATAAAAGCCCAAACAGAGAAAGAAACAGAACAAGACCGGTCTGGTTTGGCCATTCTGTAAGATATCCGTCAAAGGCCCAGCTTTGATAGTCGCCTCTGATCATTTGCATGGCTGCATCATAAACCTCAACCTGATCCGCCTGAGGATACCATCTGACCTTCCAGATATAGGCACTGAAAAGAACAAAGTAAACCACAGTAAAAACCATCAGCGCTCTGTCAATGAATTTGTCGGGGAGCTGCCGCTTCCGGAAGGCAAAAGAAAGCCCGATACCGGTTCCCATCAGAAGCACAAGTGCCAAAATATGTACCCACCAATTGTCTGAGACGAAATAGGTATGCTCCGTAAATTGATGCAACACTGCAGTACCTATGATGCTGTGCAGATATAAAAAATAAACAATGGGGATAAAAAAGAATAAGATAACAAAAACAACCAGTTTGTTCGCGTTTTTCATCGTAAAACTCCGTATCTTATCTGAGAAAGCCCCTCAGGAAAACCCGAGGGGCCCATTTACGGAAACTAATCTATCTTCAGGAAGTTCTTCACAACCTGCTTCATCTCAGAAGCATCACAGACATTATCATGTACGATCGGTGCACTGCGGATCTCTTCGATAGCGTTCGGTACCTGCACATTGGCAATCCTGGAAAGTTCATCCACCAGTTCAAAGTCGCCCATTGCGTCATATTTATGATCAATGGCATCCATAACGCTTCTGGTAAACTTGAAGGGACTTGCGGTGGATGCAATCACAGTCTTCGCACAGTCTCCTGTTTCCTTCACATATTTATCATAAACACAGGCAGCTACAGCAGTGTGGGTATCAATCACATAACCACAGTCTTCATACAAGTTCTGAATGGTCTTAGAAGTCTCAGCCTCCGAAGCATAATTTCCGTAGAAATCAGCCAGCTGCGCTTTCATATCTTCACTGATCTCATATTTACCCTGACCGCTTAAGGAAGCCATCAACTGCGCATTCTTCTCTGCGTCATTACCGGCGATGCGATAGATCAGTCTCTCTAAGTTACTGGAAATCAGAATATCCATAGAAGGTGATGTGGTCAGCATAAATTCTCTGTTGCGGTCATAAGTACCGGTGGCAAAGAAATCATACAGCACCTTATTGTCATTGGAAGCACAGATCAGCTTTGCAATGGGAAGGCCCATATTCTTAGCGTAGAAGGCGGCAAGAATATTGCCGAAGTTACCTGTTGGAACTACTACGTTAATCAGCTCACCCTCCGTGATCTTTTCTTCCGCCAGAAGCTTCACATACGCATATACATAGTAAACGATCTGAGGCACCAGACGTCCGATATTAATGGAATTGGCTGAAGAAAACTGGAATCCATTGTCCTCCATCTCTTTTGCCAGTTCTTTGTCAGAAAAGATCTTCTTTACACC
>JAZNMF010000097.1:0-64069 GCA_045579545.1 Acetatifactor sp.
TTTCATAGCAAAAATCATATATTGCTTGGTCTAAATTCTACTATAAAGGGTCTGACGGAATTCGTCAAACCCTAAAATGTAGAACTTAGTCTTCAGTATGGAATTTAAGTTTACATGTAGAATTTACTTTTTCACTCAACCATTTTTTTCGACCTTCTCATAATTCTTTCGACCGAAACTCCTATGACTCCGTACAGTTTCCTCTGCTCCGATTCCTGCTCTTGTGGAAAGAGCCCTCTAGCGGACTCTCGCGCCGGGTGCGGTGGCGAAAGCGACATTAACTTTGCACGCCTGAGTACACATCCTCAGGTCGTGTTTTTGTATAATAAGAAATCGGAAGAAATTTTTTATTATACAAAAGCCGCAGCCTAAGCTGCAGCTCCTATATGTTCTATTTATCATTTCTGCTTCTTTTTTTTACGAACGCTGTATCCAAAGGTCCCGAGGGCCTCCCCGCAAAGATAGTAGGTTCCATGAGAATATACCACCGGCTCCGCTTTTTCCAGGTGAAAGCGTCGCTTATCATCCATATACTTCTCGTCTGCATGAACAGCCAACACGTCTGCCAAAAACATATCGTGACTTCCAAGATGCTTCATTTCTCTCACGCGACACTCAATATTTACCGGACTTTCCGCAATCAAAGGTGCTTTTACCTGATCCCCCTTAACCGGCGTCAATCCAAGTACTGAGAATTTATCCACATCTCTTCCACTCTTTACGCCGCAATAATCCGTAGCATACACTAAATCTTTCGTTGTCAGGTTCAGCACAAACTCTCCGGTTTCCTTAAGGATCGGATAAGAATAGCGCTCCGGTCTGACAGAAATGGACACCATGGGCGGGTTCGTGCAGATTGTACCTGCCCACGCCACAGTGATAATGTTGTAGTGACCGTCTCTATCAGCCATGCTCACCATTACAACCGGCAGAGGATACAACATGTTACCCGGTTTCCAAAGTTCTTTTCCCATCAGATCACACCTAAAAATCTGAGCACCTGAAACGCAACAGATCCGGCTGCCAGAATCATTGTCAGAATCGTCAGCGTCAAAATACCCTTCAAGATGCCAGGCGTCTTTTTAACAGCCGCTGCGGCAGCCTCTTCCTTCATGGACTCCACCAAGCCTGCCAGCACACTGATGCTCTCCGCATTCTTGGCCGCTTCATCCACAACAACTGCCTGCACATTGCGGTAGACCTTTACATTCTCTTTGTGAACATAATCATTGGTCCCCGCGAGCAATGCTTCCATAGAATTCTGCAGTTTGCTCATATCACCCTGCATGGCCGCAAGTTGCTGCTGCAATTTATCAAATTCAGACTGCAGAACCGCAAGTTCCTCCTGCTGCTTCTTCTGAAGCTTTTCATCAATATCTGCCGATCTGTTAGCCTGTATGATTTCTTCCGCATTCAGCTTCTGCGCAAGCTTATCCATGAAAGCATCCATTTAAAGTCCCTCCTTAATGTGCTATGTAATCATAGTGTAACATTTTTTTGATTCGCTGACAACCACAAAGAAAATGTTTTTCATTGTATATCTTGCATATATTTTACCATTTCATTTTGTAAGATTCACCGACTTTTCAAAATGTGTTCATACTTTATTCACACTTGATTGCTATACTATCAATGTGCTGAAGGAATTCTTCCATACACACAGAATACATCTTATATGGATTTTTCATAATAGCCCGGATATCCCATGATATTCGGGCACTCCTCTTTTTTCAGAAAATTTCTCTTCAAAACCACGGCCACACGATTTTTTCAGAGCGCTTTCGCATTGCAGAAAGCCTTACGCACTTTAGTGCGACAGATCTTTTCCTAAAATATAAAAACATCCGGGCAGCCAGTTTCAGTGTCCAGATGTTTTATACTCTATGATCATTGCACTTCCTTTTCTTGTGCCAGGTTTAAAATCTCCTCATTCAGGGAGAGCATTCTGGCATCCAAGTCCGATACCATCCGGGAACATTCAACCAGTTCACTCTTAATATGTTCCGGGGCGTCTCCCTCAAACTTATAATGCATTTTATGTTCCAGACTGGCCCAGAAATCCATAGCCACTGTGCGAATCTGAATCTCAACTCTGGTATCCACGATCCGATCGGAAAGGTAAACCGGTACCGTTACAATCATATGATAGCTCTTATACCCACTGGCCTTAGGATATGTAAGATAATCTTTGACCGCAATCACCTTGATATCCCTCTGGTGACTAATCATCTCTGCAATCATATAGATATCCGAAGTGAAAGAACAAATTATTCTGATACCCGCAATATCATTGATGTACTTTACCATATTTTCTATGGTAGACTCAAAGCCCTGACGCTTCAGCTTCTTGACAATGCTTTCGGGAGACTTGATCCTCGACTTGATATGCTCAATGGGATTGTACTGATGAACATGCTGAAACTCTTCATTCAGAATTTCCATCTTTGTCTCCACCTGCCTGAGTGCCGCATTGTATATGAGATTGACCTCTTTCCAGCTGTCAATTCCCTCTCCGATTCCCTGTAATTCCATATATTTTCTCCGATTACTCCTGTCTGATGAATCCTTACTTTGAGTATAACATAAAAACTCATAAAAATGTATCATTTTCACAAATAATTAATCCTTTTTTAAGAATGCATTTTAGTTGCAGCCTGCGGCCACATTATTAAGTCTATTCTCAGCAGCAAAAAGATAGAACTTGTCTTTCCAAAAGCAATCATATATACTGAAATAGCCCTCAAATCCGGTTTGTAAGAAAGGGAGGTAAGTTATGTTTCGTTTATGGGCTAAAATTTTTAAAGACAACCGCATGCTTCAGGATACTGTCATCGCGGACAACAGTACGGACACCCGAACACACAAGGTTTTCCGGGCACTGGACGATGTTTGTTATCAATTTGATCTCGGTAAACCAATGTGGCTCGATTCCACTATACTGGAATTTAAGCGCCATGCCAAAGCCAGATTTACTCAGGATAACTTTATAGAGGGGATTGATTTTGATTTTCTGGAGATTCAGATCATCGAAGAAGACTAGCACTCACCGGATATCGCTACAGATTTTTCAGATTTCTGTTGACTTTCCCATTTCAAAGGTGTAATATCATAATATCTTCACATGTAGTATTGATTACTACATTGTATCATCTAAAATATTTTGTTAGGGTTTTTATTTCTATTTCTCGCATTTTTTCGTTTTTTTGAATAAAACTGTCAGAGGTGAGCAGGATAATAAAAATCTTTCCCAAATGGAGGTAATATGATGCAGATCACAATAAGAGAACCCGGAAGTGCACTCACTCATTTCGCTGGCATGATGCTGGCACTGTTTGCTGCAGTACCGCTTTTAGTCAAAGCAGGCATATCCTCCGATTGGAAGAACATGGCTGCCATGTCCATCTTTATGGGAAGTATGATTCTTCTCTACGGTGCCAGCGCACTTTATCATTCCGTTAATTTGGCAGGAAGCAGGCTGCGGATTTTCAAAAAGATCGATCATATGATGATTTTTGTATTGATCGCCGGCTCTTATACCCCGGTATGCTTAATCATTCTGGGCGGCCGTATTGGTTACACCATGCTGGCTGTTGTCTGGGCAATCGCCGCTATCGGAATGCTTGTTAAATTATTCTGGGTAACCTGCCCCAAATGGTTTTCCTCTTTGATTTATATTTCCATGGGCTGGGTATGTGTATTTGTTTTCGGGCGTCTGTGGAGAAGCCTTCCACTGGCAGGATTTCTATGGCTACTTGCAGGCGGCATCATCTATACCGTTGGCGGTGTCATCTATGCCCTGAAATTGCCTCTTTTCAATTCCAGGCACAAAGGATTCGGTTCTCACGAAGTATTTCATCTCTTCTGTATCGCCGGCAGTGCCTGCCACTTTATCTTCATGTACCTGTATGTGGCCTGATATGCCTTCCATTTATTTATAATCAAAATCCCCACGGCGTCTGAGGTACATCACAATATACACCGAAGAAAAGACCGCCGGGTGGGATATATTTCCTATAAAAGGCCCTTGAAAAACGCCGGCGCTTGGCGAGGTCTTTTCGAGCCTAGCACCCGCTGCGTTTTTCACGGAGTGAGAACGTGCCGCTATAGGGAATATATCCCACCCGGCGGTCTTTTCTTCGGTGTATATTGTGATGTACCATAGACGCCGTGGGGATTTTTAATTATTCATCATATCCGTTGGGATTGTTTTTCTGCCATCTCCAGGCATCTTCACACATTTCCCTGATTCCGAACTGTGCTTCCCAGCCAAGTTCTTCCTTTGCCTTGGTCGGATCCGCATAGCAGGCATCAATATCACCTGCGCGGCGTTCCTTTATTATATAAGGAATTGCCACACCGGTAGCTGCCTCAAAATTTTTGACAATATCCAATACACTGTATCCCGTACCGGTTCCAAGGTTGTAAATCTTAAGACCGGCCTTATCCTCAACCTTCTTCAGAGCTTTCACATGGCCCTTGGCAAGATCCACTACATGGATATAATCGCGGACACCTGTACCGTCATGGGTATTGTAATCATTTCCGAACACACCCAACTGTTCAAGCTTACCCACAGCCACCTGTGTAATGTAAGGCATCAGATTGTTAGGGATACCGTTGGGATTCTCCCCAATGGTTCCACTCTTATGAGCACCGATAGGATTGAAATAGCGAAGCAGAATCACGTTCCACTCCTGATCCGCCTTCTGAATATCGCTCAAGATCTGCTCCAGCATCGACTTGGTCCATCCATATGGATTGGTACAAGTTCCTTTCGGGCATTCCTCCGTAATGGGAATAAATGCCGGATTGCCGTACACGGTTGCACTGGATGAAAAAATCAGGTTCTTTACGCCGTGCTTTCTCATTACATCCACCAACGTGAGGGTGCCGGCAATGTTATTCTCATAGTACTCCCAGGGCTTGGCAACCGACTCGCCAACTGCTTTCAGTCCTGCGAAATGAATTACCGCTTCAATCTTCTCTTTTCTAAAAATGACCTCCAGCGCTTCTCTGTCCAGAATATCTGCTTTATAGAAGGGCACATTTCTGCCGGTGATCTTTTCCACTCTTTCGAGAGATTTCTCCGAAGAATTACTTAAATTATCCAAAACTACCACATCGTACCCGGCTTCCTGAAGTTCTACCACAGTATGACTCCCGATAAAGCCTGCGCCGCCTGTTACTAAAATAGCCATATTTATTCCTCCTTCATCCACATGTGACAAGCAAACGTACTCTTACAATTTCACTCCGTTCTCTACCAATAGGAGACGGGCACTTTCAACAGAATCAATGCCGGTCTTATTCTTAATGGGTGCGAATTCTCTGTTGCGAACCACCTCAAAGGGCAGGCAGCTCTCCAACTGGTGGATCATATCGAGTACAAGACTTTCAAACTTGTAACCGTTAGGGGTTTCCGGTTTTACAAGTTGACCGTTTTCATCCAGATAGGGAATCTTCTTCTCTACGATATGTAACGGCAGAGAAGACATCATTCTTTCCAGATCCGTTTCTCTGAACAGATAATTCAGGATCACGCCGAAATTGTAGGCAGGTTCACCTTTGTCATCCTTTGCGTTCATCATTTCTTCTGACAGTTCATAGTATTCAACGATGGAAGGCCTGCCGTCCTCAAGACACATAACGCCCACCTTCTCATCCGGGGCATTCTTGCGCACTACTTTGGCACCTACCGCGCATTTTTTCTGAATGGTTGCACCCACAAAACAAGGGTCTGCAATCCTCTGCAGTACATTGTCTACCGCAAAGACATTCAGCCACTCAATTCCCTCCTGATGCACAACGTCCAACAGGCCTGATCTTTCCAGAGAAATATACCATCCGCCGTTGCCGTTGGGAGAAGTTGAAAGCTTGCCCTTCTCCTCCAGATAAATCTTTCCGTCATAATCTGTCGCCGCTGCCATCTCCTGTTTAAAGAAGTGCACATGTTTGGGGCTGTAGCCAAAAAAAGCCTTCTCTGTCAAAAATCTGACCGTAGCTTCATGGTTTTTATCGCTGGTCATCACAAAAAGATGAACCCATGCGCCGGACTGATTCACCACGTCCATAAGATTATTAATCAGGCACTCAAAAATATAGAGTTCTCTGGTAAGTCCCACATTGTACATTCCTTTGGGATCGTCTGAACCAAGTCTGGTTCCCATACCACCTGCCAGAAGCACTGCCCCCACCTTCCCGGCGCGGATAGCTTCCAGACCGGTAGCCGTAAAGCTTTCCCTGCCGGCTTCAATCTCATCCAGCTGCATCGCTGCCAGTGGAGTGATCACGCCCTTTTGAGCCATCTCTTCTCTGTGGTGACAAGCCTCCAGCACGGACATGTCCGTGGCTTCGATCTGCTCCAGTAACGCAATTTTCTGTTCCTGTGTCAGTTCTTCGTAATATTTCAAAAGGTGCTGCTGTCCATACTTTTCAAGCTTACTCACTGCCTGTTCCAGAGTTAAATTCATAATCGTTTTCTCACTTTCCCTTTTCATTTTTCATGATATATCCTCTTCATTATATAGGACTTTTCTTTAAGGCGCAACTGTAATCAATCGCAGGCACTCTTAAACTCATTCCACAACTGACCATGCAGATCTTCCGCTTCCAGAGAGATATTCTGAATGATTTCTCCCTCTGCAGCATCTTCCGGCAGAATGATCAAATCTTTCATCTCATCGGAAATCAGTGCTTCTGCCGCCTTGTTCGTGCAGTAATACCCAATATACTCAAAACATGCCGCTGCATTTTCAGGACGGTTAATGTAGTCAATGAAAGCATATGCCGCTTCTGCATTCGGCGCCTTAGAGGGAATAAATGCCGCCATAATACCAAATCCCAAGCCCTCTGTAGGATATACAATCTTCAGATCAGGTCTGGCATTCAGCGCTGCGGACACCTGGGAGGTGTAAAGGAAGGCAACCCCTACTTCCCCATTGATCAAAAGATCCTGCGTGTTACTGTCGTTGATCACACGGACATTGGGTGCAAGCTCAAGCATCTTGGCACCGGCCGCGCGGATTGTGTCAAGGTCTTCTGTATTGTAGGATTCTCCCATAACCTTTAATGCGATACCATTGATTACACGGTAATTGGCAGTCAGTGCAATATTATCTTTCAGGTCAGGATTCCACAGATCCGCGTAACTGGTAATCTCCACATCCGTAAGGGCAGGATCGTACACAAGAAGAGGAATACCGGCGCCGTAAGGAACCGTATACTCATTCTGCGGATCGTAAAACTGGGACATAAATACGGGATTCAGATTATTGTAGTTAGCCAGCATAGCAGTGTCCAGCTTCTGAGCCAATCCTTCCTGAATCACTGTCTCAATGATATAATCGTCTGCGATCACAAGATCGTAATCTCCGCCCTCTGCTTCCTCCAACTTGGCAAGCATATCTTCATCATAGTCAAAATTAGAATAACGGATTCTCACACCGGTCTCTTTTTCAAAGCCGTCAAGAACTTCCTGAGGAAACATGCCGTCCCAGGTAAACAGATTCAATTCACCGGAAAGTTTCCCTTCTTTTGATCCTTTGGCACTTCCGCAGCCCGTCAACAGACAGACCAACAGCACCGCTGACAGGATCGTTACAATCAATTTCTTCATTCTGTCATTATATCTTCTCATCATTTCCTCCCATCCTTTCCTTTTTGTAGGAACAATCCTTTTTCTTTATTTATATCACACATCGGACCTATTATGCAATACAATCCATCTGCTTCGGCCGCCACCAGACATCGGGTCCTTCTATTTTTCAGTTTGCCCTTTCACTCTTCCAACTACTACAGATCCTACAACCAACAGAATCGTGACAACCAGCATAACTGCAGCCAATGCATTGATCTCCGGAGTCACACCCGTCTTAAGCTTGGTATAAATCTTTACCGGTAAGGTGTTTACTCTGGGTCCTGTCACAAATATGCTGATCACCACGTCGTCAAATGACATGGCAAAGGAAAGCATCACTCCGGACAAAATAGCCGGCATGATCAGGGGAAGTGTGATATCAAAAAACACCCTGACAGGAGAAGCCCCCAGATCCAAAGCCGCTTCTTCAAGTTCCTTATCCATCCCTGCAAGCCGGGCTTTCACCATGGAATACACATACGGCACGCAGAATGTCGTGTGAGCGATCACCAGCGTCAACATGCCAAAGGGCAGACCCATAAAAGAAAATACCGACAAAAATACCATTCCCAGAATGATCTCCGGTATCATGATGGGCAACATGGACACATACGCCACCGCCTCATTCATTCTGCTCTTTCTCCGATGCATTCCCAAGGCACCCGTAGTCCCTATGATCACTGCGCAGAAACAGCTGAGGAGGGCCAGGATCAGACTGTTGATCAGTGCCTCCCTGAGATCTCTGTCCCGAAAAAGTTCCTCATACCACTTCAGGGAAAATCCTTCCCAGACGCTCGTAAGCTTAGACTCATTAAAAGAGTATACTACTGTCAGAATAATGGGAATATAAGTGATCGCCGTTATCACGCCCACATAGATAAAAGGCCATCTCTTTTTTTTCATAGTATGCCCTCCAGTTCGGACACTCCCGTAATCTTACGATACAGACGTATCATCAGAGAGGTCAACACCATCAGCACCGCTGACAGAGCGGCAGCAAAGGGCAGGTTCCTTCCTTTGGTCAGTTGTTCCTGTATCACGCTTCCTACCAGTACCACCTTATTTCCTCCAAGAATATCGGCGATAAAGAACAGACCCATAGAGGGAATGAATGTCAATATGATGCCCGACAAAAGTCCGGGAAGGGTCAGTTTAAACGTCACCGTCCAAAAAGCCCGGAAACGTGAGGCCCCAAGATCCCTTGAGGCTTCCACCAACGACCAGTCCATCTTTTCCGCGCTGGAATAGACTGCCAATATCATAAACGGCAGAAGAGCATATACCATACCTACAACCACTGCCGGATAAGTATACAGAAGTTTCAAAGGCTTTTCTGTGATGTGAAGTCCCATCAGTACTTTATCAAGTACTCCATTACTACGGAACATAATGATCCAGCCGTATAGTCTGATCAGAGAACTGGTCAGAAAGGGAATCATGATAAGAAGCATCATCCTCTTTTTCCATACCGCGTTCATTTTCGCCATAAAATACCCGTAGGGATACCCTATCAGTGTAATGAGCGCCGTAGACAGCAGCGCCAGCTGAAAGGACTCTTTAAACATATTCAGATACAAAGGCTCCAGGATCCTTTTGTAATGCTCCAGCGTAAAAGTAAAATCTACTCCCCACACCCTATCCCTGCTCAAAAAGCTCAGCAGAAACATATAAAGGATCGGAAGGCCCACGAACAATAATGTAAAAATATAAATTGGAGCAAGCAGCAACCGATTGCGCTTTGCCTTTTTCTTTCCGGCAGCATTTCTTTTCATACTAAATTTCCGCTCCTATGGCGTATCATCTTCCACTGCAATCACATTTTCTTCTTTCCAGCCGATCATAACCTTCGCGCCTACCTGCACATCCGCATCGATCCCGTACCGGCTGGCTGTTAATTGCTGACCGTCAGGCAATTGAAACAAAATACGCAACTGACCTCCCGCAAAGGATTTCTCCAAGACCTCCGCTTCTCTGGTGCACTCAGGTTCTCCATCCATTAAAACGTTCTCCGTGCGGATCGCATAAGTGCCGTGCACCGCGCCCATTCCGGCACCGATCAGTTCCGGTCCAAAACGCAGGATATTGGCATTTCCCACAAAGCTTGCCACATAGCTTGTGCGAGGATGATAATAAATCTCATTTGGGGTACCCACCTGTTCCAGCACGCCCCTGTTCATCACCGCAATACGATCAGACATATTGATCGCCTCTTCCTGATCGTGGGTAATATAAATGAAGGTAATGCCTAACTGCTGCTGAAGTCTTTTCAGCTCCAACTGCATCTGCCTGCGCAGTTTCAGATCCAGAGCTCCCAGCGGCTCATCCAGCAAAAGCACACGGGGCTCATTGATCAACGCTCTGGCAATGGCTACTCTTTGGCGCTGACCGCCGGACAATTCTCTTGGCATACGCTTCTCATATCCTGAAAGCTGTACCAGCGCAAGCATCTTTTTCACAGAATCAGCAATCTCGCCCTTTCCCATCTTTTTCAGTTTCAATCCATATCCTATATTGTCTGCTACATTCATATGGGGAAACAGCGCATAATTCTGAAAAACAGTATTTACACTTCTCTTGTTTGGCTCAAGATCCGTAATGTCCCGGCCGTCCAGAATCACTCGGCCCTCATCGGGGCTTTCAAGACCTGCGATCAAACGCAGTGTAGTGGTCTTTCCACATCCGGATGCTCCCAAAAGCGTGATAAACTCCCCTTTTGCAACATTCAGGTCAATGCCTCCCAGCACCTTGGTTTCGCCAAAAGACTTTCTGATTCCCTTTAACTGCAGAATATAATTACTTTCCATCTGTACTTTCTCCGACTGCTTCCATTGTCTGCTGCACAATGCTCTCCATGATATCACCCGTGATAGCACCCTGCACATAACCGTATACCTTTCCGTTGGCATCGATCATAAAGGTTGTGGGATACGCGCGAATCCCATAAGTATAAAAAATCTCTCCCGTTTCATCCATAACCACCGGAAAGCTGTATTCATTTTCACTTAAAAAATTGGTGATCTCTGCTACTGTTCCTTCGCCGCCGTATCCCGGAGCTGCAATTCCCAGCACAATCAGATCGCCCTCATTCTCTCCATATTTTTCATACAATTCCTGAATCTCCGGCATTTCCTTCCGGCAGGGAGGGCACCACGTCGCCCAGAAGTTGATAAATACCGTCTTACCTTGATAATCTGACAAGGTATGCTCATTGCCATACTGATCCTTTAACGTAAAATCCGGAGCCTGAGGCAGCTGACTATCCTGCTCTTCCTGCGTCTGCTGACTCTCCTTGTCGGCATCCTGACCTGAATCTGCGATTTGACTTTCATCCTCCAAATCCCCGGTGTCTTTCGATTGCTCTGTTGCCGGGCCGGCCAAGCCTCCAAAGTCCGAAAGGTAATCCGTCATTCCGTTCATAAAACCGGTAATGGTCATAACACCCATCAGAAGCAGGAGTACAGCGCCGATTTTAACCGTGTATTTCACAACACTCCCATGTTTCTTAAAGAAATCCAGAACCTTTCCGGTAAACAGGCCTACTGCCAAAAAGGGGACCACAAATCCAATGGTATAAACGCCGATCAGGATGGCCGCTCTGCCGGCATTTCCGGAAGAACCTGCCATCAGAAGTACACTGCCCAGAGTAGGACCTACGCAGGGCGTCCATGCAAAACTGAAAGTAAATCCAAGCACCAGCGCAGGAACCGGCCCCATCACCCACCGATTGATTCCCACAGAAATCCTGTGTTCCGAAGACAGCATCCTGGATTGCCCGAATACGCCCAACTGATACAAGCCCATGAATATCATGATGAATCCCGATATTCTTGCAAACCAGATCCGGTTATCTTCAAAAAACATTCCAAGGGCAGTGAATCCAAATCCCAACAGAAAAAAGGCCGCACTGACACCCAGCACAAAAAACAAAGTATTCACAAATACTTTTCTACGCGGATAATGGATCACGCCATCTGTATCCACCTGCCTTGCCCCGCCTGCAAGGTAACTGACGTACAGCGGTACAAGCGGCAGAACACAGGGCGAAAAGAAACTCAATATTCCCTGAACAAAAACAGTAATGGCAGGTACGCCTGCCTCAATCTGAAATCCCAAACTTACCTCCGTTTCTCTATCTCAAACTTTACAATGCGATCTCTCCCTCGAACACAGTCACCGCCGGCCCTGTCATATATACAAGGTCTGCTTCTCTGTCCCATTCGATCAGGATTTCCCCGCCAAGCAGCTTCACTGTGACCTGTTCCTCCGTCAGTCCGTTGAGCACGGCAGCCACCGCAGTGGCACAGCACCCTGTGCCGCACGCCAGCGTCTCTCCGGTGCCTCTTTCCCATACACGCATAAACACGTTCTGCCGATCCAGCACTTCCACAAACTCCGTATTTGTACGGTTGGGGAAACAGGCGTGATGCTCAAAAAAGGGCCCGACAGCCTCCAGGTCCAGGTCAGCCACATTCTCCATAAAAATAACAGCATGCGGATTCCCCATAGAAACACAGGTCATTCGATATTCTGATCCTTTCACTGTAATAGGTACATTTATCACAGCATCGGACTCTGCGCATGCAGACGGATCTGCCTTCTGCGGAACCACCGGCACCAACTCCGGATTCAGAATCGGTTTTCCCATATTCACTCTGACTTTAGACACTTCTCCGTTCTCCACCGTAAGATCCAGATATTTGATCTGACCGGCGCTGATCACACTGATATGAGTCTTGTCTGTCAGTCCCTTGTCATACACAAATTTCGCCACGCAGCGGATGCCGTTTCCGCACATTTCAGATCGGGATCCGTCTGCATTATACATTTCCATTTCAAAATCAGCCTCAGTGGCGGGATTGATAAAAATGGCACCGTCACCACCCACACCAAAATGTCGGTCACTGAGTTTTCTGACAATCTCAGGTTTTAGTGCAGTATCGATTTTCTCCGTAAAGCCATTAATATAAACATAATCATTGCCGCATCCCTGCATCTTTGTAAATTTCATGCTACTCCTCCAAAGTATATCATATATATGAATATCTGATTATCTCCGAATTACTCTCCCAGTATATCAGTTTCTCTCATTTCTGTCACTATATTTTCAGTATCTTACGCTTCTGTCACCGCTTTTCTGCAACCGGTCCGGCATATCCTGCCGACAATCAGGGGAGCAGGCAAAATCACCGTAGCTCTTTACCAAAACATCGGCATAGTTTTAAGTCTCGCCGCATAAAGTATATAAATAAATAGTTTTTAAAGGGGAATCGTATGAGCGCAAAGACAAAAATCGTGGTACTTCGCATGAAAGAGTTAATATATACGGGAATCTTTGCAGCACTGGGAATCCTTCTCATTATTTTAATGATCATCCTGTTCTTTCCCGGAAAAGACAAGGACGACACGACTGTCGACACACCGACATCCGGCACCGCTTCCATCGCCGTTTCCGAATCCGCCATTTACATACCGGGAGTTTATACAACAGAACTGGTATTAAATGACCGGGCTATTGATGTGGAGGTTATCGTAAACCAGGCCGAAATCACTTCCCTGCGTCTTATCAATCTGAGCGAAGCAATCGCCACAATGTATCCTTTGCTGGAACCAACTTTTGAAAATATCTGCAGTCAGGTATATGAAAAGCAATCCCTGGAAGGCATCACCTATGAAGCAGATCACAAATACACTTCACTGGTTTTACTGGAAGCGATCAGAAGTTCTCTTGAGAAAGCTCAGGTGACCGCTCCCGACCACAAATGATCCTCAGACAATAACAAGGGCGCTTTCAAACAGATCGTTGTCTGTTTGAGCCGCCCTCATTTTCATGTTCTTTTCATTTACAAGCGTTCTGCCTGCTCTATCCAAAGCGCTGCAGATGCGTCGGAAGGCATCCGCAAATCTCCTCTGGGCGATACTGCCACACTGCCAATCTTGGGACCGTCAGGGAGGCAGGAACGTTTGAACTGCTGTTGGAAAAATCTGCGGCAAAAAGTCTTAAGCCACTTCTTGATCGTTTCTGCATCATACATTCCCTCGAAAGAGCGCAGTGCAATCCGATATATTTTCTCCGGCGGGAAAGCACACCTTAAGAAGTAGTATATGAAGAAATCATGCAACTCATAAGGTCCCACCAGATCCTCAGTCTTCTGAGCAATACAACCATCCACCGGTGGCAGAAGTTCAGGACTGACCGGAGTATCCAACACATCCAAAAGCACATCACGCAGTTCTCCGTTTTCGCAGGTATCTGCATAATATTTTACAAGATGGCGCACCAGCGTCTTCGGCACTCCTGCATTGACACCATACATGGACATATGGTCTCCGTTATAAGTAGCCCACCCCAAAGCAAGTTCCGACATATCACCGGTACCAATCACCAGACCACCGATGCGGTTAGCAATATCCATAAGCACCTGCGTGCGCTCACGGGCCTGTGCGTTCTCATAAGTCACATCGTGTTTATCAGAATCCTGCCCAATATCTCTGAAATGCACTCTGACTGCGTCCTTGATGTCCACTTCTTCCAGAGTTACCCCCAGAGTCCGAGACAGCTTGCAGGCGTTGTCATAGGTGCGGTCGGTGGTTCCGAAACAAGGCATGGTCACCGCCATAATACCCTTTCGGTCAAGGCCAAGCATATCAAAAGTACGCACAGTGACTAGCAATGCCAAAGTGGAATCCAGTCCGCCGGAAATCCCGATAACAGCTGTTTTGGCCCCGATGTGCTCATATCGTTTCTTAAGCCCATAACACTGTATGGAGAATATTTCTTCACAGCGCTCACTTCGCTTATCGGCATCCGCAGGCACAAAAGGCATACAGTTAAAGCTTCTGTCAAGTTTTGTCTCCTGCAACGTAAGTTGAAACGGAATTATTGCATAATCCAAATTTCTCTCTTTTCCGAAGGTACCCATCCTGCGCCGTTCCGCATTGATGCGATCAATATCAAGATCTGCATAAATAGTCTCACTTACAAAACGGCCGGACTGTGCAAGGACAGACCCGTTCTCTCCGATCAGATTGTGTGCACCAAACACCACATCCTGAGTCGACTCTCCTTCTCCTGCACTGGAATAAACATAACCGCACAGCAATTTTGCACTGGATGCCTTGACCAGCAATTCTCTGTATTCACTCTTACCAACAGTTTCATTGGATGCTGATAAATTGGCGATTACGGTTGCACCCATCAGGGCATGTTCTGTGCTGGGCGGATATGCCACCCATAAATCCTCGCAGATTTCACAGCCAAGTACAAGTCCCTTCATGTTGGTACATTCAAACAACATATTGACACCAAAGGGAATTTCTTCATCACCAAAATAGTAAGAAACAACCTCATTATTTCCCTCGGTAAAATATCTGCCCTCATAAAATTCCGCATATGTGGGAATATTGGTTTTGGGCACCAGTCCCAAGATTACACCATCCTGTATTACTGCTGCAACATTATAGAGTCGGCCGTCTCTTTCCAACGGAAGTCCAACCATAACCACAGCATCTTTTCCCTTTGTCGCATTTGCGACTGTAACCAGCTGGCGTTTAGCTTCTTCCAGTAAAAGATCCTGCAAAAAAAGATCTCCGCAGGTATAACCGGTCAGACAAAGCTCAGGGAATACAATCAGCTTGGCTCCGCGAATACAGGCTTCTTCCAGTTTCTCACATATTACCTGCGCATTATACTTAGGATCCGCCACCTTAATCTTGGGAGTCACCGCTGCCACTTTCAAAAATCCATGCTTCATACCTGCTACCTCCTGGCCTTTTGATACAGTTCTTTCAATTCCTCTACTGAAAATATATAATTGGTATTACAAAAGTGACAGTTCATTTCAATGGGTTCACCGTCATCGATCATCTCTTGCAACTCCTTTTTACCTATACTGATCAATGCTTTTTCCACTCTTGCTTTGTCACAGTTGCAGTAAAAACGGGTGTCTGACGTTTCCGTGATCTCCACTTCAAAACCATCCAGCACCGTCAGAAGCAGTTCTTCCGGAGACAATCCCTGTTCAAGCAAAGCGGTAACAGAGGTGACTTTCTTAAGATTCTCCTCCAATCTGTCAATCACCGCATCCTCCGTAAAGGGCATAAGCTGCACGATAAATCCGCCCGCGCACTTCACTGTATTATTTTTATTCATAAGGACACCCAGTCCTACTGAAGAAGGCACCTGCTCAGAGGTGGCAAAATAATATGTCAGGTCTTCCGCAATTTCACAAGTCTGCAGCATAGTCTGCCCTACATACGGTTCTTTCATACCCATGTCCTTGATCACACTCAGAAAACCGGGGCCGACAGCCCCCGCTACATCCAGTTTCCCCTTGGAGTTTGCCGGCACAATCACATCTGCCACATTGGCATATCCTTTTACATTTCCTTTAGAATCAGCAGTTACCGCCATACCTCTCATAGGACCACCGGACTTAATCTGCAGAGTGAGCAGATCGTCCTCTCCCTTCAGCATCGATCCCATCATCGCTCCGGCACTCATAAGCCTGCCCAGCGCCGCCGTCACGACCGGACTCGAATTGTGAGCCTGTCTGGCCGTTTCTACCATATTTACAGTTGTACACGCAAATGCTCTGATCTGGGCATTTGCTGCAGTTGCTCTTACAATATAATCACGCATATTCTTCCTCATTCTCTATAACATTTTCTTTCCATTCTCCCCGGCTACAAGATAAATCCGCTCCGTATTCCCTGTTACCGGCCCATCTGTATCACTGTCCTTGACAAGAAGCACTTTCATGCCGGCTTCTTCCACCAGAGAAATCATCTGCTCTGCTGTATAACCTCTCTGATAATGGGTCTCTGTAAATCTCCGGAAGCGTTCTCCCTCTTCCTGCACAAACACAGTCAGATCATATTCGTTGATCTCTTCCTCAGGATAATAATAATTCTCCCAGATAAAGCTGCAATCATCACGGTTCTCTGCGATTGTGGTGTCGCCGATGACCTCTTCGTACTTATATACTGTATTAAAATCAAAAATAAAGATACCGCCCGGATACAGATAATTATTCACCCGCCGGAACACTTCAAGAAGCTCGTCCTCCTCCAGAATATAATTCAGGGAATCACAGACACTGATAACCGTACCTACCGTGCTGTACAGTTCCAGCTCCCGCATATCCTGCAGCAGGTAAAGAATCTCATCTCCGGACCGCTGGCGCTTTTCCATTGCAACATTTAACATTTCACCGGAATTATCCACGCCGATCATGTCATAGCCTTTTCGGCAAAGAAGCTGTGTCAGAGTTCCCGTTCCACATCCCAAATCCACTACAAGATCACGTTCCGAAGCAAGTAGTTTTTCTTCTTGTTCCTTCTCTCCCGCAAAGTCAGCAGCAGGCAGCTCAGCCAACTGCCGACCTGCCCCCTGTTCCTCCCGCAAAGGGCGGGAAACTCCGTATGTTTTTATTAATTCCGCGATGCGTTCACACCAAAGTTCATAAGGTGTGTTGTCCATAAGCTCATCATACACATAAGCAAAATCACTGTATGCATTCATATTATCTATTCACCCAATTTCATGGCTGCCACAAAACCTACTGCCAGACAGACAAGTCCTGTCACCACACTGAGCACCGTAATCTGAGGATACGTGCCCATCAAAAGAATTGCAAACGGGGAAGCCACGATCAAACCGATGATTGCCCAATATGCATATAACGGGAACTTAGCAAAAATAATCTCTATCAATTTAGCAATCGCAAAAATACCTACTACCACGCCGATACCGAAAGGCACCAAAACAGTGCAACCAGCAAGAATACCCTGCATATCAAATGCAACCAGCGCGCGGATAAAGTCATTGATGGTGGTCAGAATGGGATTATAATATCCAATCAGCAAAAGCATCATGGAGCCGCTGACACCCGGAATAACCATCGTCGCGGAAGCGATAATACCAACACCGAACAATTTGATCACATTGATCAGATTAAAGGACAGATTGGCTGCAGTGCCCTCTTTCTCACCCATCAGAGCAAGACCTACAACAACCGCAAAGAACACCAAACCGGCAACAATATGTCCCACCCGCAAGGTACTTCCTTTGATATTTTTGCAGATGGCAGGAAGGCCACCCAGAACAAGACCTATGAACAACAAATTAGTCTGAATGGGATAATTCTGAAAAAGCCACTCCAGGCCGAAAGAACTTGCGACAATAGCAATTCCCATACCGATCGCTATCGGCAGCAAAAACAGTACACTCTTCTTGAACTCACTGAACAAATGTGTAATACAGTGAATCAACTTGTCGTAAATGCCCATGGAAACCATCATGGTTCCGCCGCTGACTCCGGGAATAATATTGGCAATTCCGATTACCATACCTTTTAAAATACTTTTGATCATTTCTTTACTCCATTCTTAACTGCGCTTTTAGTTAGCACCGCAATATATACTCTCCATAGATTATAAGTTCATCTATTTGATTTTACCACACAAATCCGGTATCTTCACAAAAAATGAATGGTCGCAGCCACAGTGTCCGCTGTCAACCGGAAATCTGACATCCGTCTCACTTTTTTCCTTCCAGATATTCTCTCAAAAAGCTTAACAGACTGTCCATCTCTTCATCTGTTCCGACAGTGATACGCAAGTAATTATGGATACGCGGCTTATTCCAATAGCGAACGAAAATATCCCGCTCCCGGAGTGCCGCAAATAGTTCCTGTGCAGCTACTGTTCTGTGAGAAGCAAAGATAAAGTTGGTCATTGAATCCGGGAAAGTAAATCCCATATCGGCCAGTTCCTTTTTCACCCGTTCTCTGGTGCGGATGATCTTCTGTACCGTATCAGTAAAGTAAGCATCATCCTTTATTGCTTCCACTCCGGCCTTTTGGGACGGGTAGTTCATGGTGTAGGAGTTAAAAGAAAATTTGGCATCATTCAAATATTTTATAAGTTTTCTGCTGCCGATAGCAAAACCGATGCGCATACCTGCCATTGCTCTTGATTTGGAAAAGGTCTGCACTACCAGCAGATTGTCATACTTCTCCACCAAAGGCAGTGCACTCACACCGCCGAAATCCACATAAGCTTCATCAACAATCACAACCACATCCTGATTTGCCTCAAGAATCTTTTCTATGGTCTCTAAAGATTCCATGACTCCCGTAGGCGCATTGGGATTGGGGAATATAATTCCACCATTAGACTGCATATAGTCCTGAGGGCAAATATGCCAATTCTCATCCAACGCGCAAGTCTTATAGGGAATACGATACAACTCTGCCCATACATCATAAAAAGAATAGGTGATATCCGGAAACAAAACCGGTTTATTTGAATTAAAGAAGGTGAGAAACGCCATGGACAATACATCATCCGATCCCACTCCCACAAACACCTGCTCCGGCTCCACGCGATAGTATTGTGCCAGTGTCTCCACCAGTCCTGTTGTGTTGGGGTCCGGGTAAAGGCGAAGCGCATCCGCATCCAGACCGTTTAATACTCTTGCAACCCCGGGTGCAGGCGGATAAGGGCACTCGTTTGTATTTAATTTTATCATATGAGGGCGATTCGGCTGTTCTCCCGCAACATAGGGAACAACCTTCCGCACATTATCTTCCCATTTCATATTATATCCTCCGATAATTGATCAAGGCAAAACCGTCATATTATCATATCACTTTTATAGGAAAAAATCAAATATATCATTGCTTTTTCAGTAATAAAATGATATATTATGCACGTACATTGATTAAAAATGCATTATATAGGAGGAAAAAGATTATGAAAAAAATAATTGCTCTTGCATTGTCACTTGTAATGGCTGCTTCTGTCCTTACAGGATGTGCTTCCGCCCCCAAAAAGGCTAAGGTAATCGAGATCGAACTCACCAACGAAGAATATGCATTTGGTGTGGATAAGACCCAGCCCGAACTGCTGAAAAAGGTTAACGACTTCATTGCACAGATCAAGTCAGACGGAACTTTCGAAGATATCTGCAACAAATACTTCGGTGACGGTACCCCCACTAAGGTTACATCCGCAAAGCCTGACGACAGCAAAGATCAGCTTGTAGTTGCTACCAACGCTGCATTCGAGCCTTTTGAGTATACTGACGGCGACAGCTATCTTGGTATTGATATGGAAATTGCTGCTCTGCTCGCTGAGTATCTCGACATGGAACTGGTTATCCAGAACATGGACTTTGACGCAGTATGTCTGGCAGTAGGTCAGCAGAAATGCGATATCGCCATGGCAGGTCTGACCATCAGCGAAGACCGTGAGGAATATGTAACCTTCAGCGATTCCTACTACACCGCTTCCCAGAAACTGATCGTTACTTCCGACAGCAAAGAGTTTGACAAATGCGAAACCGCCGCTGATATCGAGGCTATTCTGAACCAAAAGACTTCTTCCACTAAGGTAGGCGTTCAGAACGGTACTACCGGTCAGCTTTACAGCGAAGGAGAAGAAAGCTGGGGCTTTGCAGGATTCCCTGTTGAAACTGTTGGTTACAAGAACGGTTCTCTGGCTGTTCAGGACCTGTTAAACGGCAACATCGACTATGTTATCATTGACTCCGCTCCTGCAAAATTCATCACTGAAGCAATCAATGAAATGCAGTAATTAAATTTTGAAAAAGAGGTTTTCATGGGTAATTTCAGCCTGAAAGTACAAAAATTTATAGAAATATTTGTTGAGCAAAACGGCTATGTAAGGGTATTGGAAGGTCTTAAGAACACTCTGGTCATTGCTATTGTCGGTCTGATCATCGGTATCGTCATCGGTACTGTCATCGCTACGATCCGAGTGATTCCGAAGTACAAGACACTTCCTAAATTACTGAACGGGTTCTGCAGTTTCTATGTGGGCTTGTTTCGAGGTACACCCATAGTTGTACAGCTGCTGGTATTTTATTATGTCCTGCTCCCGATTATGGGTCTGCGCATTTCCGGACTGGATGTCTCGATTTTGGTATTCGGGATGAATTCCGGTGCTTACATATCCGAGATCATGCGAAGTGGTATTCTTTCCGTGGATGTAGGACAGATGGAAGCCGGCCGGGCAGTGGGTCTTGGCTATTGGACTACTATGCTGCGCATCGTCATCCCTCAGGCAGTCAAGAACATCCTTCCTACATTAGGTAACGAATTTATCGCCCTGATCAAGGAGACTTCTGTTGTAAGCTTTGTAGGAACGGCCGATCTTTACATGGCATTCAACCTGATTGGAACAAACAGCTATGAATTCATGGTTCCTTATCTTGTAATGGCACTTATTTACATCCTGCTGGTACTGATCATCAGTCTGGGGATCAGAGTTATGGAAAGGAGCCTGAGAAAAAGTGATAGACGTAATTAATCTTCAAAAAAGCTTCGGCGATGTACATGTTTTAAATGGTATCAATGTACAGATTGAAAAAGGCGACATCATGTGCATCATCGGTCCCTCAGGTTCCGGTAAGAGTACCTTTCTGCGCTGTTTGAACTGTATGGAGGATCCCACCGGCGGTCAGATCATTTTCAATGGAACAGATATCACTGACTTTAAAGTGAACATCAATATCCACCGCAGGAAAATGGGCATGGTATTCCAGCATTTCAATCTGTTTAACAACAAAACCGTCATTCAGAACATTATGCTGGCACCCGTTCTGGTGCAGTGTGAGGACCTTAAAAAATACAAGCGCCTTAATACCCGCATTACCCTGCGCAATCTCTTCAAAAAAGCGGACAACAAAATGGATCTGATTCCGATCACAACCACAAAGGCTCAGATCAAAAAAGAAGCCTATGAGCACGCTCTCTCACTCCTGAAACGAATCGGACTGGAGGACAAGGCAGATGTTTACCCCTCCACCCTTTCCGGCGGGCAAAAACAGCGAGTAGCCATTATCCGTGCATTGGCAATGAACCCCGAAGTCATCCTGTTCGATGAGCCTACCAGTGCTCTTGACCCCGAAATGGTCGGCGAGGTACTGGATCTGATGAAGACGTTGGCAAAAGACGGCATGACAATGATCATTGTCACTCACGAGATGGGATTTGCCAGAGAAGTGGCAAACAGAGTGCTCTTCATTGACGGCGGACAAATTCTGGAAAGCGGATCCCCCGAAGAATTTTTCGGTAATCCCAAGCATCCCCGTCTGCAAGACTTCCTTTCCAAGGTTCTGTAATCACATGGTCTTCCACGAATGGCAACATTCCCGGAAGACCATTTTTATTTCCAGCCTTCCTACTTCAAAGAAAAAACCACACTGTCGCAGCAATATAAGGCACAAGTGGTACCGGCTTTTTCAGATTTCCTTTTCGATTGATATTCCGCTTGCAACCCTGCACCATTGCCAGTGCCAAAAAAACGGCCGCCATGTGTAAAAGATATGTATGCAATCCCGCTCCGAATCTGCTCTCAAAAACTGCGCATACCATAAATACCAGCCCATCACCAAAACCATACATCTTCACAAATAGTCCCAACTGAAGGGCGCTGTAAATCAAGAGAGAAAGAACTTTCTCCCCGGACGGTTCCGCAAGCACAAACAAAAGCCCTACAGGCACCACCAGAATATGCAGAAAGTCATACACCTCATAAGACTGATGGTCCTGAATGGATGCCACCAACAGATATGCAGCCAACACACCGCATGCCATCTGTCCGAACCATCCCCAACGCCTCAAAAACATCTCAATCCAGATACCCACAAAAGCACTGTAGATTAATATAGTAATGCTGACTGATTTGTTTTTTGTCAATTGGTGTGCAGGATCTTCCCGAAGTATCATACTAAGACAGATATCAGCCAAAAAACCTATTTCCATCGTGATAAACCCAACGATTTTAAATATCATTCGCTATCCTCCGATATGACAGCCTGATACGTTTAATCACCCTTGTCTCAACGCAATCTTGTTCTGATATCATCCAATACACTTACCTCCTCTCCCAGCAGCCAAATGATCGGAAATCTGCTGATAGTCTCCCCATCCTTCCATGCCTTAACCTCAATCTCAAATTCCCCCAAAGGGACCTTGAGCGGAACTGTGAAGGGATACTTTTCCTCCTGCCGCTCCACTGTTCCGTCATAAACAAATACAGTGTTCAGTTGCCCGTCAAGAGCCGTCATTTCTTTCGGAAAGACCACTTCGATCCTGTCAGGATAACCGTATGCAGTGATATACAGATAACCACTTTCTCCGCATCTAAATATCGGTTCATGAGGTTCCTGCATCCGCTCCACGTAAGCCGTCAGCGCAAATCCTTCTCCTGCACAGTGAATCACAGTCTCATTTCCCACCTGATCGACCGCATAAAAGGTCACCGTGAAATCTCCGCGAAAGTATTCACTCTCTTCCCTTATATCCACAATTAATAAATCATCCGTTGCGTTATACCTCTTTCTGCTTCCGCTGTCACCGTTAACAACCTCCATGTAAAATTCCTTTACACCGCTTCCTTCATCTGACGCCTCAAACAAAAAGGAACTGTCGCCTTCACTCATCTCCCGGCTCATAAATTGTTCTATAGCTTCCACACCTGTTATCGTCGGAGCTGAATGGTCACCGATCAGCCATATACCATGGGTGACATCTTTTTCCCACTCGGAAAAAATAGTTTCTTTCCCAAAATCAGCACCTGCTCCGGGTACGACCCACATACGTTTTCCATCCATGTATGGTTCCATAACAAACCGCTGCTCTATGAAAAGTCTCCTACAATTATCACTCCTTCTGGTGACCGTATAGGAATCATCCCGCAAACCCGCTTTTCCAGTCAAGGTTTTGGTAACCCCCGACCCATTTGTCACAATTACACCTGTGTCGATAACAGTCGCTCCCGGAGTGTAAACATCCAGGATTACTGCATCATCCCCTTCCTGCAACATGTGATACATCAAATGATTGACCTGATAGGAGGGCGTAGCCTGCCCCACCAGAAATCCTGCAAAATCCAGTCTGAAAGGAGTCTGTCCGTCACACTTGACATAATAAGTATCTTCTTCTGAGAAAAATACAGAATCTGTGGCAGAACTCACTTGAAAACCTTCCGTCCATATGGGCCAAGCCACCTCCTCATCCGATTTTCCAATCCGAATATGCGTTGTCGCTCCCACGTTTCCTGCTTGATCCACAGGAGCCAAATGAAAATATTGCACATCCTCCGTCACCGGAATTTTAATTTCTCTGTCTGTCACTAAAAAACCCGTCGCACTATCAACTTCTGTATTTGTAGCTTCATCAATCAAATAATAATATCCTTTCACACCTGAAATAAGTGTATTTTTTGTTACATTGGAGTGACTCAGCACTTCCCTGCTTCCTTTCAGATAAGATTCAACCCTGTGATAGTATTCCGTTCCTTTATCCTCAGGTTCCTTCCAGGATAAAGTCAGATGACTTTGGTCCAATGCGTTTTTCTTGACACTGTCTGCTTCTACTTCCGCAGGCGGTTCCTTATCCTCAGCTTTTACTCCCTTCAAAAACAATTCATCCCTATACCCCACATTGACCGCCTGTACGATAAAAGAACCGTCTCCTTTGTTCTTTCCGGCTTCCTGCACATAATTGGTCATAACCTGTGCATTCGCATAGTTGCCGCCTCCACAAGAAGGACTTGACGAAACCAATGCACCATCCTCCTCATAAGCGCAAATCTTTATCTTTTCTTTTCCTTCAAAGCTGATCTCCTGAATCGTAGAACTAAACCAAACTTCATTGCTCCCCAACGTGCTGTTCACAAAAATTCTCACACCGGTAGTTCCTTCCGGAAGAGTAATTTTCTCATTCCAATAGATTGCAGAGTGATCGGAGTAGTCCACTCCGCTGTAATAAGAGTACCAGCCACTGTTTCTACCTTTTCTACCTCCGGTATTGCTCTCAAACTCTGCCAGGAAAGTATTGATACTTTCCTGATTCCAAAGAAGAAGCCCGGTATACTGTTCCATCTGACTTGCGTCCTTCTCAAAAACCACCTGACCGTCCTGATCCCACACGATCAGCTTACCGGCCTGTAAACTGCCGCTTCCTCCGGTGGAATCTGCCATCACATGAATATTCAAAATGCGGTTTCCCTCCGTGGGAATGTATTCACACTTTCGACTGCCGCTTTGATCGATATAATCTCCGATGTACAGGTTGACCCCTGCTTCCTCCATTTCCCTGCCATGCGCGCCTGCCTCCCATACATTCTTGCTCATGGCATAATACGAACCGAAACACTCATAGCAATAATTAAGACTGCTATACGTTTGTGCCCAAGGTCCCAACACATCCGGATAACTCATCACCATATGGGATGTATCTTTTACAATATAGCACTCCTCCGAATGGTAGTGATATTCTACCTTTCCCGACTTACCGCCAGGATATCCGCCGCCACCACCGGCTTCTCCGCTTTCACCCTCTATTCCTGTGCCCGGATTACCGGCAAGAGAACCTCCTTCACCGCCCTGTTCATCCACAGTAGCACCGCCACCGCCGCCGGCGATCATCAGACTTCCCTTCAAATCACTTTCCACCGAGGTGCACCCGCCACCATTCCCGAAGACTGTTCCCTCTCCACCACCGTGAAAACCATCCTGTCCGCCCACTGTGTAGGTGAGCCTTTCTCCTTTTTCCAGCCACACCTGCCCCGTGACCCTTCCTCCATATCCTCCTTCCGTATCACCATAGTTACCACCCTGGGCTCCGCACGCAGTAAGTGTATACAAGCCCGTGTAAGGGACCACATACACCTGCTTCTCGCCGGAATAAGAAAATGTCCTGTCTACCCGGTTGCTGTTGCTGACATCCTCCGCATCAGCTACCAAAGTCCAGTTTTGATTGTCCGCACTTTGATAAAGCATATATGACTTAGTTTGTCCGTCATTCTGCGCCCAGGTCAGATCAACCGCTCCTTTTCCTCCGTTCGCTGAATAGTTATCGTCCGCAAACAGGACCAGATCTACCCATTTGGCATAGAGTGTCACATCCCGATCCGGCACAATACAATCTCCTTCTCTTCCGGCAGGCATAGTACAACCGGGGTCATAATACCAGCCTCCAAACGCACTCCCCTCCTTCTCTACAGCCGGCAAAACCACGGCTTCACGATCGTAAACAGCCCGCACCGTATCTACATTTCCAGAAGCAGCCGTAAAATAATATGTATTGCCTGATAACTTCCCCAAAAAAGGACCTTCCGGAAGCCATTCAGTCAAAAACATCGTTCCGGTGACATCCTCTATTGGCATCCCCCCATTGGTCTGAAACGTCACCCTAGCTCCTTCCGGGGCAGTCACTTCATTGGTATCCAGTGTGTAACAGGACCCGTACGCTCCCGTTATCTCTGTGATTCCTGACCGCCCTTCATAACTGCCGCCAGCCGGATCAATCCGCAATAATCCTGACGCTTTTTGCCACTGGGCATATAGTACTACAATACCTTTTCCCGCTTCACCATAGTTTTCGTCTGTGAGATTCCATATTCTTTCCCGATCAGAAAAACAGATCCCCGACCCATCCGGTTTCGTATTCCAACCGGTAAATTCATATCCGATACGAACATAAGTGTTCTTGCTGAGACGATCGGACGGTGTTACCGGACGGCCCTCGTATGTAGTTTCATTATTGTACATGTGCAGGCTGTTTTCCATGTATCCGCTCACCTGTCCGGACGCGTTGCAATCATATTGTACCTGATAGCGGTTCCAGGAAATATCCAGACACCAATGCACGTCCGGACTAACGCCCTGCTCTAGATTAGTGCAAAAAGGACATAAATAATAATAGTCCAGCGAGGTATCCAAACTCTTGATATTGCTTGCTGCATCTTTGCTCATATAAACGTAGTAGGGCAAAAGCTTCCCGTCACAATCAGCACAATAAGCCATCCAACCCGAGTAGTAGGATGCTCCGCAGGGATTTCTTCCAAAAACAATATCATGATACGATTCTCCGTCAGGAGGATAATTCCTGTGACAACAGGTTCCCGTCCTATATTCTACTCTCCAGCTTCCCACTGCGAGTTCCCCGCTTTTTGCCTTCTTGAAATAATGCTCTCCCCTTCCCGGTTCCCGCAGCGTGGATGTCATACCGATTTTCACTACGGTTCCCTGATCATACCATTCTGTCTCCCTATCCCATGCATTGGTGGTAAAAGCCTTGCCATCCGGGCTGAACGTGACATAAGGACTGTCCTGCAACGGACCTGCGCTCACCGGCAGCAGTAATAACGGACTGATCAACAAGCCAATCCATAGAATTATTGACTTTATAAAACCTTTCATCGTTCTCCCCATATTCCCTCCTTAGTCCACCACCTTAACCACACGCAGAGACCCTGTTGCCAGTTCCGTATAGAATTGTTCCACATTTTCTTTTTCCAGCAGAATATTAATCCTCTGCGCCGATGTCCCTTTATTATCCGCAGAAATACTGTTTCCGGAGCTGTCGAACACCTCTTTGATAAAAACATCATCCCACACCAGATAGGCATTTCCGGTCTCCGCCTCCACTGTATAGATATGAATCCGATCCCCGCTTCTCAGTGTGCCGCTGACTACCTGATACAAATCTTCCGCCTTAAAACCGGCGATCACCGGCTCTCTCATACTTTCCTGCAATTTGTCCATATCTCCCAGCATTGACGCCGTTATAATTGTTCCCTTATCCATATCTCCGCGTACCATTTGCTGATACAGTTCTTCCTGTGTCGTCACTGCACGCTCTGGTATCAGCGTCTTGTCCAATTCCTTTTCTGTTATATAATGATCCATATTCTCCCGGGTCAGGGTGATTCCCCCTGCTATATCCCGGGCGGCAACTAATACCTTACTCTTCTCATAGGCTTTCATGGCATTCTTTTCAATATTAAGCATAATGCAATAAACCACCACCGCCGCAACAAGCGCAACTGCCGCCGCCTTGGGCAATATGCTTTTCCACTCTCTCTTCACTTATGTTCCTCCTGTTCCATTTGTCAGATTACTGACAATATCTGCCGTCCTCTCCTTGACAGCGGTAACCTGTATTCCGAAAATTCCTTTTACGTCAAATTTCACCTTACTGTACACAGAGGTGGATTCCACCAAAACACCATCCGGTGTATATACATGCCCCAGTCCATCCGTCATCTCCTTCACACTTTTTCCTTCAGAACCGTAAGAATATATCATAATATCATTATCTTTCACATTGTATATCTGATACTTCAGAACCTGTACCGGCCCATAGAGAAGCCCTTCCCGCCTACTCTCCCACTGATCGTTCAGACAAAGATTCTCCTTCAGTGCTTCGCAGTACAACCGGCAAGCCTCATCGGGATCATCAATAATGATCCTGCCGCTTCTGCCATATTCCCGATAATCCGCCACTGCCGATGCGAGATTTGAGGCGGCCAGCGCATCTTCCACATATGTACCGGTTGCCATATATACCCTGATCTGCGTCTGTACACTCAGCAGGATTACCAATAAAACCACCAGATACATTCCCGTGAACCATTCAATCTTTGCCCCCTTTTTTCTAAAACAGTTTTTCTTTCCTGACATCTCCGCCTTCCTTCCCGATCCCTTGGGGCAAAACAGTCTGAAACGCCAGTGTGCGTCTCAGACTGTCTCCTTTCATCCCATCACATCAATGCTTTGCCGTAGACGTTCGCTGTTCGCCAAATTCGTACATGGCCGCCTTGCTCACCGTACAAAACAAATCTGACTCTACGGATAAGGTATTTCCGGGGATCTTACCTCGAACCTTCAATATGATCTTTTCGCCGTAACCGACACTATTCATCGTACTCCCGGAAAAATCCAGTTCCGCTGCGCCCAGGGCGCTAAGCTCCTGGGACATTTTCAGCCGGTCCTCCTCCGTCAGATAACCGACCGTTTCCATGCGTAGAAGATACCTGCGGACAATCTGATCAATCTGTGCCTTTCCGTGTAACAATTGAATATTACCGGTATAAGCAATCATAACGACAGTCATTGCTAACACGCAGATTCCCGCCGACAGCACATCGGCAACAGAACCCTTACGGCTTTTCAGCCAATGACGAATCCATATTTTATCCATCGGCTTACCCTTGGCAGCTTATTGGGGTGCAGTTATGGGAGTATCCAAAATTCCTGTAGCCTGTGTTGTCAGCTTGTCTACTGTAGTGTGGATAAAGCTTGTCAGTTCCTCTTTCATAAACACACATAACAGCAGTGCAATAATACAAAGTCCCACCGTTACAAGAATTCCGTCAATACCGGGATGCTTTACCTCATAAATCTTCTCCTTCATTGCCTTACATTTTCCCCAAAAACGATATTTTGCTGTAATCAGTTTGTTATACATAATCAATTTCCTCCATTTTTATTATTTCTGTTATTTATGTCACAGGGTTCACTATTCAGTTGTTTAAAAATTCACCGCCGCATTCAGCAGATGTACCACACAGGCATACAGTACAATGACCAAAACCGCCGACATGATTCCCAGTTGATAAAAGGTAATACTTCTGTCAAGGCTGCCTTTTCTGCGGTTCATAATAGTCACCTCCATATCCTTTATCTGCTCAGCGATATCAGACAAAAGGTCCACAACCTGTCCGGATTCCAATGCCTGCAAAACAGCAATACAAAGGGTATCCACATAACGGTTGTCAAATTTGGCTTGAAATCCTTCCAGCGCGTCTTCAACATCAGCCTTCATGGCGATATCACCCGACAGCGTAAGCAGTGCCCTTTTGAGCCGCTCTTCCTGCACACTGCCATAGCACTCGGCAAGTGCATCCGTAACATACACACCGGCCTTAATCTGCAAAGAAATGGCATGATATACAAGCTTCAGCTCCGGCAGCATTCTCTCATTGTCCCTCCGGTTGAGCCATATCAGCATCATATCCGGCAGTTTGAAGAACACAATTGCCAACATCGGGCCTGCCCACATGGCAAAAAAGATTCCCAATACCAGACCGCTCCCGCCCAAAACAAGTCGGATCAGCATATAGCTGATAGGACCGATCCATTGCCCGAAGTGAAATCCGGCACCGTTTCGGCAGAGAAATGCCTGTAGCTTTCCATAATCAAACAACCCGTTCCGGCTCTTTCTGAGTCCCCGGCCAATCTCCTCATAGGTCCTGAGAAAAATCCTTCCCGGACCGCCTGTGGCAGCCACCGACAGAATCAGTCCGGCAGTCATGAGAGAGATCAGAACGATGATCACTCTGACAATGATTTGTATTCTCTGTATATCCATAATCGTCACCGCCTTACCGATCCAGTTTTCGTACCTGAAGATACAAAAGCATAAATATAATACCGATCACCGATAAACAGGCCCTTCCCGGCAAGGAGTGCAGCAAAATCTGCTGTATGGAAGTTCCGATCAACTGCTCCACTGTAAGCAGGATCACCACCGACATTACTGCCAAAATCAGCATATTGATCAGCGCCTCGTTGACCAAAGCTTTTCTCTCCTGCCTGGTTCTCATATGCTCCCGCATCGATCTCCGACTGTTGTTTACCAGTGTGGTGAGATCAGCCGAATATCTTACGCTGATCTCAAGGTTCCTCACCAATTCTTTGAATCTGGGATGCTCAATTTTCTCCGCCATAGATAATAGCGCAAGACTCACATCCCCTGACGTCTGAGCCTCATAGTAGCACTCATCCAGCACAGTTTTGAGCGGCTCATCCAGATACCTGCTGATCTGGTTTAAAATACCTGTCACTTCACCGGCAGTGATACTGTAATTGCCCAAGAAATCCAAAAACTTAATCAGATTCTCATTTACCGATCTGTAATTCTTTGCCATCAAAATGCTTTCCAGCAAATGCCGCAGCACCTGCAGGACCGCAAGCACCAACAGCGCAGCGTCAAACCTTCCGGTACAGATCAGTACCATGAAATAGCCGGCCGCAGAGACCACCAGATTGAAAAGAATCCATAACTCCGGTGTGAGAAAGCCATATCGCACTGTCAGGCCGCTATATACGAGCCTCTGCTCTGCCCGATATAATATTCCCTTCCTCTCCTGCGGCAAAAGCAGCAGTTTCCTACTCTCATGCATCCTCTGTCTGGCCGCCGCATCTACTGTCTCCAAAGTACGGTGCATAATCTTTTTTATTACGCGCCCAAAACCCAACCATAAAAAGAGCGAAAAAAAGAAGACAAACAAACAAATACCCAAAACGATCTTTAACCACATACCACTTTCTCCTATCTTATTCTCTCATACATCAGGTCCTGTACCTCTTCCTTCCAGCCGCTGCAGGCATAAATCTGCTGCACCCGGTAGTCCTCCATAAAAATCAACGTCTGAAAACAATCCATCATCTTCATCAGTTCATTTCTGGAATAACGACTGTCATACATAGCATAATCCACCAGCTTGTTCGGCGCCTTCTCTGCGGACGGCGCGTGAATGGTCGCTGCGCACAGTTGCCCGGTATAGGCAGCATTCAGCAGATACAAAGCTTCAGCGCCCTTGACCTCACCAACGATAAAAAAATCCACATCCATGGTCAGGCCTGCAATACTGATATTTTTCAGGTCATAGCTGATCTGGCTCTCACCGTTCCCCGGCAATGAGTGAAGAAACATAATGTCCGGGTGAAACTTGGTGGTAAGCTCATCAGCCTGCTGAGCCACAAGAACAGCCATATCGTCCGGCAGCGTCTCCTTCAGTGCATTCAAAAGAGTGGTCTTTCCGGAAGAATTTCCTCCGCAAATCAAAGTAGAACCCTGCCGGAACCGCTGCACCAAAAGCTCTGCCGTGTCTGTATCCACCATGTTACAGGCAATCAAATCCTTCATTTCCGGAAAATCCTTAGGCACCTTACGGATGCACAGATAAGGTTCCTTGTAGGTATTCACCAGCGGCATGGATATGGTAAACCGCAAGATGAAATCCGGATGGCTCTCCGTGTCTGTAAATCTCTGGATCGCATTCATGTTGGATATATTGACCTGATTCTTGGTCGCCACATAGTCAATGAACTGCCGGTACTCCTTCTCCGAGCGGAACGCAACACCGGCATCTGCCCTGACTCCCTCACGCTTTACGCGGATATGGTCATAGCTCACGATCCTGATATCTGAAATGCTCTTATCATCAATCAAAGGCGAAAGTCTGGAGTAGCCGAAAATATACTGTTCAAAAGCCGTGAGCAGTTCCTCCTTCTCCCGGCGTGTCACCTCGAAATACTCTGTAACATACTTCCAGGCATCATCCAAAAAGTCTTCTCTGCTGATATTCCCTTTTTTCATCTGGATCAGGGCAGTCTGCTTCCTGGCTATATACTCGTTTACCAGCCGCTCCAGCCGCTCTTCTACAGTAGAAAGCCGGATTTTTTTGCTGTTGTCCGTTTTACCAGCCTCCTCTCATATTTTATTCTCAGCCGGCGACCTCTCCGTGATGTGTACTCATCTTAGACATGAACTTACAGCAGGAACTTATCCGGAATCAGTTGTTTGTATCTGCTTTTCTTCAACATTTCTTATAAAGTGGAAATTCGGCGGAACTCGCCGTGACGTAAGAAATCGCTCTGAGTGATTGTCACTTTACCCCATTTAGGCTTTTCAGTCAACAAGTCTTTTCCATTTTTTCTTTGTGATTTTTTGACAAAAATAAAAGACTCCGCTACTTCTTTTGTGATTTTTTTTAGCGAGGATTTTCCCGAATTTACAAGGTTTTGGGGGAATTGGTAAATATGACGAACATCACTTTTTTGAACAGCAGAAAAATAGACTTTTCATTTTTCCAAAAGTGTGTATAATAGAAAGCAAAGAATCAACTATGATTATTTGTTGCCTTTAAGGCAGAAAGGATATAAGTACTATGTTTATTGTATTGGCCGGTGGCCTTTTGGTCGTAATTTTTGCAGTGATCGCTGCAGTGGTATCTTCTGTCGTATCTGCCGTGGCAGCCGATCAGGATATTGAAGATTGATATAAAAATAAGGGAGCATGTCTGTGACAGACCGCTCCCTCATTTATCATAACCTTATGTAATGTTCCGCAGTAACTACTCTTCTACGATTTCTGCATCCACAGCGTTCTTCTTAACAGACTCCACGCCGTTTAAGCAACTGGCCAGAGCGGTGTAACCTTCGCTGACTGCGATCACCTGACCGTTGGTAGCTTTCAGACGGAATCTGAACTCGCCTGCCTTGTCATTGTAGATCTCGAACTTAGGATTCTTCTCGGTTGCATAACCTTCTACAGTCTGGTTCTCAACTGCTGCAACAGGTGCATTCTTCTGTACGCTGGCAATACCATTCTTGCAAGCTGCATCAGTGGTATAAACTTCAGAAGTAGCAATCACCTGACCGTTGGTAGCCTTCAGATCAAACTTAACTCCGGTATTGGTTTTCTTAATCACAAATTTACCCATAATAATGACCTCCTCTTGTCTTTTGTGGGATATTAATATATTTAATTTTACTATACAATTATAAGAATTTCAAGAAAAATGTTGCACCTTTTTAAACCATTTCTCCTGCCTCGATCCGCGCCGCCAGGTCTTCCAGATACATCCAGCGCTCCATCTTTTCTTCCAACGTTTTTTCTATCTCTTCCTTCTGTAATGTCAGTTGATTCAGCCTTACAAAATCTCTGGATGACTCGAGAATATCCCGCTCTGTTTCCTCAAGCTTCTCCTCCAGTTTTGCAATCTCACCTTCGATGGTTTCATAGTCCTTCTGCTCCTGATAGGAAAACCGCAGCTTCTTTTTGCGTCCTTCCTTCCAGTCGAAAGCAGCATTGGAAACATCATGTGCTTTCTTGCGTTCGCCGGTACCGACAGGCAATTCCTCCGCTTCCTCCTGCTTCCTTGCAGCATAATCAGTATAGCCGCCCTCGTACTGTACCAGTCTGCCGCCGTCTTCAAAAGCAAAAATCCGGCGCACCGTCCGATCCAGAAAGTATCTGTCGTGGGATACCACGATCACAATGCCCGCAAAGGAATCCAGATAATCCTCCAGAATCTGCAGTGTGGTTATGTCAAGATCATTGGTGGGCTCGTCCAGGATCAGCACATTCGGTGCTCCCATGAGCACCTTCAAAAGATGCAGTCTTCTTTTCTCACCGCCTGAAAGCTTGCCCAAAAGTCCGTACTGATCCTCACCGGCAAACAGAAACCGCTCCAGCATTCTGGCAGCGCTGACTCTCCCTTCCGGGGTCTCCACAAATTCTGCCACATCCCGGATATAATCAATCACTCTCATCTGCGGATTCATCTGCTCGTCCGTAATCTCCTGAGAATAATAACCCATTCTGACAGTCTGCCCAATCTCAAGTCTGCCGCCGTCAGCCTCTACCTGACCCATGAGAATCTTCATCAAAGTGGACTTTCCACAACCGTTTCGTCCGATAAATCCCACACGGTCATCCTTCAGAAAAATGTAGGAAAAATCGCGGATCAGCACAGTATCGCCATAACTTTTACAAATATGTTCCAGTTCCACCGTAGTTCTTCCCAGTCTGGAGGATACAGAGGAAAGCTGCACCTGGCCATCCTTTATGGGTCCCTTGGTATTTTTCAATTCTTCAAATCTCTGGAGTCTTGCCTTCTGCTTCGTGGATCGGGCTCTGGCGCCTCTCTGCACCCACTTCAATTCATTGCGAAGAATCGCTTCTCTTTTGCGCTGAGTGGCTTCTGCCATCTCTTCTCTCTGCAGTTTCAATTCCAGATAACCGGAGTAGTTAGCATTGTAAGAATAAATATTGCCTTTGTCAATTTCAATGATACGGTCTGACACACTGTCCAAAAAATAGCGGTCGTGAGTTACCATAATTACAGCACCCTTTCGCTTTCGAAGGGTTTCCTCAAGCCAGTCCGCCATGGTATTATCCAGATGGTTAGTGGGCTCGTCCAGGATCAAAATCTCTGCCAGGGACAAAAGCACCGACACCAGCGCCAGTCGCTTCTTCTGACCGCCGGATAATTCTCTGCAGGGCTGCTCCCAGTTGTCCACTGACAGCCTGGTCAGCATTGCTTTGGCATCCGCCTCGATATAACCTGCATTCTCCGCCGTTCTGTTTTCCCGAAGCACTGCCTCAAGTACCGTGTCCTCTTCCCGGAATTGAGGATTCTGGGGCAAAAAACGAATCACTGTGTTATTGGCTTTTACTACCCTGCCCGCATCCGGCTCTTCCAATCCGGCGATGATCTTTAACAACGTGGACTTTCCGGTTCCGTTGATTCCGATGACCCCCGCCTTCTCCCCTTCCTGAAGATAAAAGCAGGCATTGTCAAAAAGCTTTCTCTCTCCATATGCTTTTGTTATATTTTCAACCGTCAAAATATTCATAATGGCCTCTCGTACTTTTTTTATCATTATAAAAGGAATTAAAAATCTTATCAACAATTAATTCTTTTTTTATTTTTCCTTTATCACTTATACACACTTTGGACACAATCTTTTGTTATGCTGATTACATGAAAAGGAAGTACTGCTGGATTTCCTTTTCATAGATAACTTTTCAACTCCCCCCTCTTATATGATAAGCAGGACATGTGCATACATGTCCTGTTTTACTTTTCTTTTATTCTTTTTTCTGTTATGCTATAGATAATGACTGTTTAAAAGGATGGTGGCAGTATGAATCTGAAAAATGCTTTGGAAAATATCAGCAGAGCCCATGAAAAAGACGCGATCAATACTTTGTATACACCGTGGGGCGAGCAGCTTGACCCCGCACACGTCTGGGAGGAATATCCCAGACCGCAGATGCAAAGAGACAACTATCATATGCTGAATGGTTACTGGGAATACCTCTTTGAGAAAACCTCAGAGGAATCACAGGTAATCCCCGGTACAGCGTTTTCGCCGGCGGGCCGTATCCTGGTGCCCTTTTCTCCGGAAAGTCTGCTCTCCGGTGTCAACAGACAATTAGAGCCCAATGAAGTGCTGTGGTACCAGCGGCTGATCACCTTGGATCAGCCCATAGCTCCGCTTTCCAGGTGTCTTCTCCATTTCGACTCCGTGGATCAGGAAGCGGACGTTTACATAAATGGTGTTCCTGTGACCCATCACATGGGCGGTTATCTGCCTTTCAGCGTGGAACTCCCCGCGGAACAGGCCACCAATTTTCTTATTCAGGTGAGAGTCCGCGATATGAGCGACACCTCCTACCACACCCGCGGAAAACAGACCTTGAAGCGGGGTGGCATGTTTTATACTGCCCAGAGCGGGATCTGGAAAAGTGTCTGGTGTGAATGGGTGCCGGACAACTATATCTGTTCCATGCGAATCACTCCTGATTTCGACCAACAAACCTGCGAGCTCATCCTCACAGGTTCGAAAGGCTTTGACCGAATCACGGTGACAAACGACGATGGTACAATGTATACCGTGCTCTCCTGCAACAGCGAACTTTCTGACGACGGACAATTTTCTGCCCGTCTGATGCTGGCACTCCCGGAAGGAACCCCATTTACTCCCTGGACACCCGACAACCCTTTCCTTTATCCCCTTAACATTCAGGCGGATGAAGACGTGATCCACAGCTATTTTGCCATGAGGTGCTTTTCGGTGGAACAGGACGAACAGGGAATTGCCCGCTTCTGTCTAAACCACAGCCCCCTGTTCCTTCACGGCATTCTGGATCAGGGATATTGGCCGGACGGACTTATGACCGCTCCCTGTGACGAAGCCTTTGTCTACGATATCCAACTGGCAAAGTCCTTTGGCTTTAATATGATCCGCAAGCATATAAAGATCGAACCGATGCGCTGGTATTATCACTGCGACCGCCTGGGTATGATTGTTTGGCAGGACATGGTAAACGGCGGCACCGCCTACCATATGCCATACGTATGCTACCTGCCTACCGTTCTCCCCTTAGCGGGACGTAAGCTGAAAGACAACCATTACCGTCTGCTCGCCCGCACTCACAAAGAGGGACGGGAAGAATGGCTAAAGGAGTGCAAAGATACTATCTCACATCTCTACAATGTTCCTTCCATTGCTGCATGGGTTCCTTTTAACGAAGCCTGGGGCCAGTTTGATGCCGCCAAGGTATGCGACATGGTCAAAGAAGAAGACCCCACCCGTCCGGTAGACCACGCCAGCGGATGGTTTGACCAAAAGTGTGGGGACTTCAGAAGTATTCACAACTATTTCAGGCCGCTGAAAACAGAAACGGAAGCAGACCGCGCCTGCGTCATATCAGAATACGGTGGATTTGCCTGCCACATCCCCGGCCACTCCAGCGTAGACAGAGTGTACGGCTACCGGAAATACGACACCTGCGAAGCATTGACTGAGGCTTATCATAACCTTATCAGCAACCAACTAATGCCCCTTTTTCAAACAGGTCTAAGCGGCGGTGTGTACACACAACTCTCAGACATTGAAGAAGAGGTCAATGGCCTCGTTACCTACGACAGACGGGTAGTAAAGATAACCAGATTGTAAGAGGGCCGGAAATGCCACTTGTGTTACAGCCGTTGCCGCCCCCATATCGTTCAGATAGCGGCACGCTTCCGCTCCGTGAAAAAGCGCAGCGGTACTAGGTCGCGTGAGATACCACCACCAAGTACCGGCGTTTTTCAAGGGCCTTTTATCCGAACGATATGGGGTCGGCAACGGCTGTAACACAAGTGGCATTTCCTACTTTCCTACAATCCTGTCTTCTCCATACAAAATATAACAAAAAACAGCAATGTCACTATTGTGGATTTCTATATATTGTAGTATAATAGAAAGGTAAGTACGATATCTTGCATCTGTAAGGAAGAGTGATTATTCATATGAACATCTCTGATTTATCCAGAAATGCATATCTGCTCTGTGGTTCCCTTTCCAAGAAGGGTTACATGCGCTGGTTCCATTCCTTCAGCGCCATGCAGCCCGAGACAGGGGAGCGCAGAGTTTTTTATATTGAATATCTGATCATGAATCCCTCGCTTGGCGGCAGCAAACCGATCTTGGGACAGTCCCCCCGCAACCGCAAAAAGGGACGCCGGCCTTCTTATCTTCTCATGAAAGCAGGGGCATTTGCAGGTGATGGCGGTTCTGAAGCCATTCAGCTGCACAAATATTATCCTCTCACCGACTTAAAAGTCGCCCTGAATCCCTTTGTACTTCAATTTGGAAATAATTTTTACAGTGAACAATATATTTTCGGCTGTGTGGATGTCACTCAAAAGGAAGCCTCCCAGAGATCCAGAATGACCGATGAGGGCTGCCTGGAATGGAATCTCAAGGTTCATAAATCCATTTCCTGCCACACCGGCCGCATGGCAAGTCCCTCCTACAGTGCCGCCGGTGCTCTGGAATCCTTTTGGCACGGAGAAGGGATCAAAACACAGTATCACGGAACCGTTACCCTGAACGGCATCTCTTATGAAGTCACTCCTCAGGACAGTTACGGCTATGCGGACAAACACTGGGGAAGCAGTTTTCCTTCTCCTTGGTTGCAGCTTGCTTCCAGCCGCATAACCAGCGAACGTACCGGCAGAGAGCTGAAGCATTCTGCTCTGGCCGTAGATGGCTGTTGTCCCAGATTTCTTTGGTTCCACCTGAAAAGAAAACTTCTGTTACAGCTGACCTACGAGGGGGAAGACTTTGAATTTAATTTTTCTCCTTTGGGAAAATATTGCAAATGGCATGTCCGCCAAACAGACAACCGATTGATCTGGCAGATCGTTGCACACAACAGGGATGCTGTCATCAAAATCACTCTCTACAGTCTTTTGGAGGAAATGACAGAACTTCACTGTGAGGACCCCACGGGACAGTTAAATTCTCAACTCTTTGCAGGCGGAAGCGGTTGCGGCAGAGTCCTTCTATACCGTAAGACCAAAGAGAACTCCTCCGGTGTGGAAGATAACAAGATATGGATTGATACGTTAACTTTAGAAAATGTACTCTATATATACGGCAATAGGGACGGAAACTGATCCGCCCCTATTTTTAATGGTTTTTTTTCAATAAATCTGCGATAGTCACCCCGTCCACCACCCGGTTGATGGCTCCCTCCAGCTCTTTCCACAAGTCAAGAGTCTCACATACGTTACATCTTTGGCACTCTGCAGAACCTTCCTCCAGACAGGTCACCGGCGCCAGGCTTCCTTCTGTCAGTCTGAGTATCATGCCCACAGTAAATTCTTCGGGCTCCTTCGCAATGCGATAACCGCCTTGTGCTCCCCGGACACTGGTTACACAACCTGCCTTATTTAAAATGGCAATGATCTGTTCCAGATATTTTTCGGAGATACCCTGTCTGGCCGCAATATCCTTCACTTTGATATATTCTCCGGTATTGTTTTGCGCAAGGTCAAGCATGACTCTGACCGCATATCTTCCTCTTGTAGAAATTTTCATATACGTTACCCTTCCGTAAACATCGGTGTGGACAGGTACCTGTCGCCGGAGTCCGGTAACAGTGCCACAATGGTCTTGCCTGCATTCTCCGGTCTCCCAGCCAGCTGCGCTGCCGCGCACAGGGCAGCTCCGGAAGTGATACCTACCAGGATTCCTTCTCTTCTTGCCAGTTCTCTCCCTGCCTCGTAAGCTTCTTCTGTGGTGATGCGTAATACCTCATCATACACCCCTGTATCCAGAATAGACGGAACGAAGCCTGCCCCGATCCCCTGCAGCTTGTGGGCTCCCGCCTGGCCGCCTGACAATACCGGTGAATCATCAGGTTCCACGGCCACTACTCTGATATGGGGATTTTTTGATTTCAGATAGGCGCCGATTCCGGTAATAGTTCCTCCCGTTCCCACGCCGGCCACAAAAATATCGATCCTGCCCTCTGTATCCTCCCAGATCTCCGGTCCGGTAGAGGAAAGATGAGCCTCCGGATTCGCCGGATTGTCAAACTGTCCCAGAATCACGCCTCCGGGGATGGTCTTTTCCAATTCCTCTGCCTTCTCGATAGCTCCTTTCATGCCAAGAGCACCGTCCGTCAATACCAACTCCGCTCCGTAAGCTTTCAGAAGCGTCCTTCGCTCCACGCTCATGGTCTCCGGAAGAGTCAACATGGTGCGATATCCTTTGGCTGCGGCCACACACGCAAGGCCAATGCCTGTATTGCCGGAAGTGGGCTCAATGATGGTTGCGCCCGGCTTTAAAACACCCTTCTTCTCCGCATCCTCCACCATGGAGAGAGCAACTCTGTCCTTCACGCTGCCTGCCGGATTCAGGTATTCCAGCTTTGCAAGAATCTTCGCCTGAGTGATGCCCTGTGATTTCATATAGTTCTCAACTTTGAGAAGAGGCGTTCCGCCAATCAATTCTGTTGCCTTTGTATATATTTTTCCCATAACATAATCTTCCTTTCAATTCATTAATTCCTACCATTTTAATAGGATTCTTTCTTTCACTATACACCCGATCACTGCTGCTGTCAATATCCGGCCATCTTTTAGCCGCCTGCCTAACCGTATTTTCAGGTTGCCATTTTCATTTATTTCTGTTACGATGAATTTGTTTCTATTTTTGTTCAGACAGGAGAGTACCATGATTTCTTCAACCTACCCCGTTCCCTGCATCTATCCTTGCCGTTCTTCATTGACGCAACCTCTTATTGTGTCTGTACCCGGCTCCAAGAGCATTACCAACCGTGCCCTTTTACTGGCCACTTTAGCAGAAGGGAGATCCACTCTGCGCGGCGTACTGTTCAGGGACGATACCAGACATTTCTTAAAATGCGTGCAGGCTCTGGGCTTTGATACCACTGTAGATGAGGCTGAGCACACCATAAGTGTGACCGGCTGCGGCGGTGCAGTTCCCCGGGCGGAAGCCGCTCTCTATGTAGGAAGTGCCGGCACAGCAGCACGCTTTCTCACTGCATATCTGGGTGTGTCCACCGGAACATATCATATGGATGCCTCTGAGCAGATGCGCAGACGCCCCATGCAGCCTCTTTTAGACTCCCTGAAAGAACTTGGCTGCAAGATCACTTATGAAGGAACCGAAGGATACTTTCCCTTTACCTTGAAAAGCAACGGCTTTAACAAGCAAGAAATCACCGTAAATATCGATCACAGCAGCCAGTTTTTGAGTGCTCTTCTGATCGCCGCCTGCCTTGCACCGGACAATATGGAGATTAAAGTTGAGGGAACACACGGAATGTCATATATCCGGATGACTGAGACCATGATGTCACAGTTCGGCGTTCAAACGGTTCATCCGGCACCCGACTGCTTTCTCGTAACATCCGGACAGCACTACCAGGCCAAAGATTATCAGATTGAACCTGATGTCTCTGCAGCCTGCTACTTCTATGCCATGGCACCTCTTTTAAACATTCCGGTTCTTGTAGAAAATGTTCATTTTGACTCCCTGCAGGGAGACGTGGAATTCATTCACATCTTGGAGAAAATGGGCTGCAGTGCCGATGGCACAGAGAAGGGAGTTCTGGTGACACCGCCGGCTGACGGCCGCTTCCATGGTGTTGACGTTAATATGTCCGCATGCTCCGATCAGGCCATCACCCTTGCCGCCATCGCTCCTTTTGCTGACTCCCCCACCACCATCCGTGGAATCGGACATATCCGCTATCAGGAGAGCAACCGTATGTCCGCCATCGTGACGGAGCTTGGAAAAATGGGAATCCTCTGCCGTGAAACAGAGCACAATCTCACCATTTATCCCGGATCGCCCAAGGCGTCTCTGATAGAAACCTACGATGATCATCGCATGGCCATGGGCTTTTCTCTCACAGGACTTCGGGCTCCCGGCGTGGTGATTGACAATCCTTCCTGCTGCCGCAAGACCTTTGAAGAATACTTTACCGTATTGGATCAAGTCATCGCGAGGCTGCGATAGCCGCAAGCAGCGCACCCGCCATGATACAGAAATCCGCAAGATTAAATACAATATTTCTAAGGGGCTTCCATTTCACACCAAAGCTGAAATAGTCTACCACATACTTTCTCTTCAGCCTGTCATAGGTGTTGCTGAAGGCGCCGCCCAAAAGCAGGGAGAGACCGATGCGAAGCAGATTGTTTCCTTTCTGCCCCACACTCAGGAAAAAGCAGACAATCGCTGCCAACGTCAAAATCACAGAAAGAGCAGCCACGAGTCTGCTCTTTGTCTGTCCTGCACCTAGAGCGATTCCACGGTTGTGGTGCCTGCGGATCAGAATCCGCCCTTTCCACAGGCTCCGCGTCACGCCCTCAGCACAGTTTTTTTCAATTCTATTCTTAATATACAGGTCTAGGGCAAAAATTGCCGCTATTATACCAATACACAGAAAACCAACCATAAAACCTCACTCATTGCTGTTCATCGGTAATTACAGATCCAGTTTAATATTGGCAAACAAACTGCCCAGACTGGTGGTCGCTTCCCCATCAGATTCATAGCTGAACTCTTCGATGGTGTCAACTTCTTCCTCCGAATTCTCCTGTAATGCCTTCAGACTTAAGGAAATCCTGCCGTCGTTGGTGTTTAACACCTTGGCCTTCACCTTGTCTCCTACTGCCAGCACCTCAGAGGGCTTCTTGATTCTCTTCTGGCTGATCTGGGAAATGTGAACCAGACCGCTCAAGCCGTCACCCAGATTTACAAAAGCGCCGTAAGGCATGAGACTTTCCACTGTTCCCTCCAGCACACTGCCGGGGATCACCATGGCAATCTTACGGGCATGCTCTCTGGCCGCCTCATCCCTGAGCACTGCCTTGGCAGACAGCACCAGCTTCTGCTTTTCCTTATCCACAGTGATGACCCTCACTTTGAGCGTTCTTCCAAGCCAGGGATTCACATCCTCCACGTAATCCAGGGACAATTGGGAAGCGGGAATAAAGGCTCTGATGTCTTCCAGATAACAGACCACGCCGGCGTTGGTGACACCGCTTACCTTAACAGTAAGATCCGTCTTTTCTTCCAGATATCTCTGAAATCTGTCCCATGCAAGCACATTGTTGGCAGACTTTCTGGAAAGCAGGATATTGCCGTGACCGTCATCCATCCGAAGCACGGAGGCTTCCAGCACATCACCCACCTGCACATCTCTCAGGATAGAAAATCCCGGGGCATCGCTCATCTCTTCCGCTTTGATCACACCCTGCGCATAGTAGCGCAGATCAAGGATCGCGCCTTCTTCGCTGACATGGATCACCGTTCCGGAAATGATATCGCCCTCGGACAATTTACGGAAAGATGCCTCCAGTTCCACAGCATAATCTGCCATCGTCTCGGTAACCTCCGGGATCTCTTCCACTGCCGTCTCTACAGGCTCCAAAATCTCTCTCTTCTCTTCCATCGTAATGTAACCTCCCTATGCCAATGCTTTCTTTTTCCAATGTCCCAGCCTGAACATAATCAGTGACACAACAGCTCCCAACACCCAAGTGCTCACCAGCGATATAAACATGCAGGCACTGTCGCCGTTGGGGAGCTCCGGAGATTTGGTCAGATGTACCAGCAAATATGCCAGTGGTACTCTGATCAACACGTTGTTCAATATGGATATCCACATTGGAGTCACCGTATCTCCCGCTCCGCGCATCACACCGGTCAAGCACATCGTCACTTCCACGGCAATATATCCCACAGCCAGTATTTTCATCATGTCATAACTGAGATCCACCAATTCCGGAGTATCAGTAAAGATATCCATCAGATATCTACCAAACAATAGGATAAGGGCCGTGATCACTGCGGACGTTGCCATGGCAATAAGCGTTCCCTCTTTGGTTCCCTTCATGACGCGGTCCATCTTACGTGCGCCCACATTCTGGCCGGCAAAAGTCGTCATTGCCGTACTGAAAGAAATAGCAGGCATCATAGCAAATCCGTCCACACGCATAATAATAACATTCGCCGCAATAAACTGTTCTCCGAAGCTATTGGTCAGTGACTGCACCAGGATCATGGACATGGAAAAAATCGCCTGCGTAACACCGGAGGGCAACCCCAATCTGATCAACGTACTCATGTATTTCTTCTCCGGCTTCAGGTAAGCCGCCTTCAGATCAAAGGTCTCCGCCATCTTGCGAAGCTTCAGAAATGCGAGAGCCGCCGATGTCCACTGGGCAATCACGGTAGCAAGCGCAACGCCCGGCACTTTCATGTTAAACTCTGCCACAAACACGTAGTCCAAAATAATATTGATGACGGTAGCAATCACAAGATATGCCAGCGCCGATATGGAATCTCCCAATCCTCTTAGGATTCCTCCGATAATATTATAAAAAGCCATTCCGCTGATTCCCAGAAGAAGGATCAGCAAATAAGAGTGGCACCAGTTAATGATACTGTCAGGCGTTTTTAGCAACAAAAGCAAAGGTTTTGTGACAAACACCGAAAGGACCATAACGATGGCAGAGGCAATCAGCGTCATGGTAAGACAGCAACCTATCGTCTTAGACAGTTCTTCTCTCTGTCTTGCGCCGAAATACTGGGATACCATAACTCCGGCACCTGCCGAGATGCCCGCAAACAGTACCAGTAACAGATTCAAAACAGGTCCCGCGCTGCCCACAGCCGCAAGAGCGTTGTCACCCACGTACTCTCCAACAATAATACTGTCCACAGTGTTGTATAGTTGCTGGGCAATATTGCCAATCAGCATAGGGATCATAAAAGTTACAATCAGCTTGCCGGGCCTTCCCTCCAGCATGTCAACAGGAGCAAATAATCTCTTTAACGCGTTTATCATAGTTGTCAGTTGTACCTCTCAATTCTGCGGAAGCACACGGGCTTACACTTCAAAATCAAGACAGCTTCTTGCCTTGGTAAAAGGTCTTACCTTTTCATTGGCCACCTTTACATGCTCCGGGAATACGGCATAACCTTTAAGGGCGTCCTCATCCACAAAAGAAGAATCCAGCATCACATCTGCATTGGAAGAGGCCAAACGCTCAATCTGCACCTTGATGTCCAGAAGACCGGGAACCTTACCCTGAAGCGCTTCGATGCCCTCTTTCATCTCCTTCTTGATCTGCATCTTTTGTTCTTCAGAATACTCATCTTTCAACTGCCACAAAATAATATGTTTTACCATGTTAATATCCTCCATTTTCACTTGATCATAGTGCTTATATTCTATCACTCCGGCTCAAACATTTCAAGCAGGACAATAAAAGATCAAAAGCTCCATTTCACCCTTCTCCACGTCATATCTGCAGGAAATATAATAATTGCCCAAGATAAAGGAACGAATATTCTCCTGCAAGACCACATACTCCATGACATTGAAATCCGCAATACAGATTTCCTGCCCATTCCACGCCATCTCGCCGTCAAAATATCCCCGCCCCGCATCCTTCCTTCCGGCGATCTCAAGCTGTTCTCCGCTCATCTTCTCGAAGCTGAGACCACTGCCGCCTTTTGTCAGATTAATTCCAAACAGTTCTGACGTCTCCGGTAGCACAATTCCCAAATCTGGCATATCCGGCAGTTTTTCTTCATTCTCCTTAAGCCAGTTCGCCATTCCCTCGGAATCCGTCTGATAACTGGCCGCTTTCCATACCCTTTCTTCCGCCTCCATACCTTCTTCTACCGCCATACTTTGTTCCTGCGGTATTGCACAGGCAGTAAAAAAAACACAAAAAGCCGCAACAATCGCGAAGCAATTTCCTATCCGCAAACATCCCGTCACTCGTCGTCTCTTCCTTTTATACACAACAGCACCCCTCTTCCATAGGTATTCTAACACAAATTTAGCTTTCATGAAATTACACCTTAATAATATCTTATTTATTCCTACATTTCAATAAATATATCTGATTATAATATGCATTTTGTGAGTTAATGTAGCGTAAAATTAGTACAAGAGGTGATTAAGATGTACGAAGAATTTTTCAGCCAGAGACTGACCATGCTGCGCAACCAAAAAGATGTATCAGCAAGAGAAATGAGTCTCAGCATCGGTCAAAGTGCCGGTTATATCAACTCCATTGAAAACCAGAAGGCATTGCCCTCCATGGCGTCCTTCTTTTATATCTGCGAATACCTGGGTGTGACGCCCAGTGAATTTTTCGATGAGGAAAATCCTTGTCCGGAAGAATTGAAAAATATCAACGAAATTCTCCGGGAACTGACTCCGGAACAGATCGGACATCTGGAGTATATTGCAAGACAAATGAAAAAGGGCAAGTAAAAAGGGAGCGGTCGGCTCCCTTTTTGTTATTCTGCTTTCTCGCACCGCACTGTTACCCGACTTGCCCCTCCGAGAGTACAGGTGAACAGTGTCAGATCCCATTTCCCGTCTTTCATTTCTTCCACATCTTCAGGCGCCAGAATCTCCCGTTCTACTACCTGATAGGTAAATATATTTCCATCCATATCCGTGAAAATAACACGTTCTCCTTCTTTGAGATCCTGCAAATTTCTGAAGTGGGCTTTGTAGTTGTGTGCTGCAATGATCAGATTATCTGTATACGCACTTCCGTCATACCGGCAGGGTGCAATTTTTAACCTGCTGTAGTTCCATTCACTGATCACCGGCAAACTAAGTTCACAAGCCTCAATCTCCAGAACACCGATATAGTCCTGACCATCAATTTCCCGCACCGGCATCTCCATATAAGGATTTATAATATAGTCCGGGATTTCCACTGGAATTACATCCTCTATTGGCAGGTCTTCTTTCTGAAAGCTCTCTTTTTCCACTTCTGCCAAAAGTTGCTCCTCCAACTTCTCTAATGTCTCTTGCGATTCTTTTCGCGCCTTACAATCTTCATACAAATTGTATGTCGCAAGCACTAACGCCGCTGCTATCAACAGACTTCCAAAGCATCTGCGCCTGCGCAATAATCCCAATATAATCAAAAAGAGTCCGGCAGCCAGAAGTAAGAACACCGGCCACCAAAGCTGCCCTGTCTGGGGCAGAGTTGACGAAGGGGTCTGTGGTTTTGATTCTTCCGGAGGAGTCTGCGGTTGCTCCGGTATCTCGGGCTCAGATTCCTGCCGAGAAGTGTGCTTCGGATATACGGTCACGTCATAAATCCATGCGTTTTCTGTCCGGTCCAATGAAGGGAGCATGACGAGAATCGGGTCTGTGGTATAAATCATTTGATCTTGTATATGTTGTGTTCCAGAGATCAAATAGAGACCTTGGGGTATCTTTTCCAACAACAATATTCCCTGTTCATCTATTGTTCCGGAAGCTGTAGGAGTAATTGCAGATTGCAGGATATGATCTTCCAGAGCACCGGACATCCTCTTCCAGCCTTCTGCATTCTCTCCCGTGATATTTACATCAAACTGCTCAAAATCCTCCAGTGGTGTTATCCTTCCAAATTCATTCACGGATGCCACACGGAAAGCCGCAAACACAGCTCCTGTCAACGCTTTCTCCTCGTCCTGATAGGAAATAACTATGGATGAGTCTCTCATAAGGTCAATACTTCCTGCCGCATGAACCTGAGCAGGAAACAGTATAGTCAATAATAGTACAAGCAACACAAACCTATACCTCTTCATCATCGTCACCTCCATGAACATTTATAGGCTTCCGAGGCAGTATAAGGGTAAACATCAACAGTAGCAGCAACGGTATTGCTACAATCGGCGCCACCATAAGAGGCTCCAGCTGTACAGCATCTGCCATCACCCGTACAGCTTTGGCCTCCTCTTGATTTTCAATGCGGTACCCCCGAACAAGAAGGCGATGGGAATTGACTCCGTATGGCGTACAGGTAACCAACGTACAGTAATCCTGCCCCTCCACGATCTGAAGATCCGCAACCTGATCCGGTTCCACAATCAGGATCTGATCCACCTCGTATGTCAGCACCTCATCTAACACACGCAGCATGAATACATCACCTTCCGCAAGTTTATCTAAATCCGTAAACAGTCTGGCGCTGGGCAGACCCCGATGTCCGGAAACCACACAGTGTGTACTCTCACCGCCCACCGGCAGACTGCTCCACTCCAAATGCCCGACAGCAACCTGAAGAACGGCTTCTCCTGTACCGTGATAAATCGGCAGAGAGCAGTTGATTGCCGGGATCTCAATATACCCCATGATGCCGGTGCCGAATATATTCAGCTGTTGATCATAGACCTCCCTCTGAGACTCCTCCAAAAAATAGATATTATCTTTTTCCGGCAAAGAGGCATTGTAAGCAGAGGCACTTTCCCATAACCGAGTATAGCTATCCTCATCCAACAGTGCAACATTTCGGGAATAACTGGCTATTGCCCGGGACTGATGCAAGGCATTCCAATACTCACTGACAAAAGGATACAAAAGCAGGGACAGCCCAGCAAAAAGAATCAGGAATAAAAGAACGGTTGTTAATTTACTGGTTTTCTTCATGTGGAAATCCCCGACCGAACGAGCATTTATTTATTTCTCCATGCTCATACGGCGTCTTGTAACTAACAGAATAACTGCTGCGAGAACAAGAATACCACCAACTGCATAAAAGATTGTGGTACCTATGCCACCGGTGGAAGGCAGAATTGTTCCGGCATTGTTAATAATGGTAATGTGATTGGTTGGCGTGCCGTTCACAACATCTGTATTCTCATAACTCCATGCACACTCAAAAGAGCCTTCAGAGGGTGCTGTCCATTCTATCGTTACAACAATAGGGTTCTCCAGCAGATTGTAGCCGCCAGGAGCCTTGATCTCAGTAATTGTATAGGTACCGGCTGACAGGCCTTCAAAACGCAGAATACCATCATCGCCAACAACACTCTGAGCAGTAACCGTCTCAGATGTCGTAATGATCTCACTTACAGTTTCCTTTGTATACTTTTTGTCAACGTTCTCATATACAGTCTGATCAACAGCTTCTCCATCAATGGTTCCGTTGGGATCCTGCGTTGTATAAGTACCATCAGTCAGCAGCCAGTAAGTGCCGTTTTCATCCTCGGTAAATACCTCTTTTTTAACAATAACCTTATTCAGCTTTTCACCTTTCAAGGTAAATTCCGCACCGGTCAGGCGATTGCCGTCTGAATCTACCTTGATAATTTCCAGATCAGTAACATAAGTGAGGGTCTCATCTTCGGGAGTTTTGCCTGTGGGAGATTCCTTACCGGGCTCATCACCTGGATTACCGCTCTCGTCATGGTTAGGGTTGTTAGAATACTCCAATTGAGCCTTGTTGGGATTGCCTGCAGTACCTATAACGGCATCCGCATCTACCGTTGCAGAGTACGTGATAATAATATCGCCGCCTTTTTTCTCCTTATACTGAATAAAGTTGACAAATACAATCTTCAGTTCAGTGGTTCCATCCTCTTTATCGGTAACCGTAACGGTATAGTCCTCCTCAGCAGTCAACTCCTCACCACCCAAAGTAATGACTACATCGTTGCCAAAAGTCAGACCCGCGGACATGGTATCGGTCACAACATAGTAGTATTTGGTGTAACCGGTCATATCAGGCACCTTTGAAGTCAGAACATAAGGGACCTTATCACCAATGGCTGCGTTATTATAGTCGACCTTGCCCTCGGTAGAATCATCCGTATCCTTATCGCCGTCAATTTTTTTCTCCAACTCCGGTTTATCTGCCTTTATTATAGCAGTAATGTCAGGATCCGTAGAGTCTAATACCAATGCAGAAATAGGTGTGGCAGTTCCTTCATCCTCAATAACATAATAGCCCAAGGGTAAATTCTCAAATGTAACAGTGCCTGCACCTTCAGCCCCCGTTACCTCTTCAGGTATTATTTCCGCATCCTTTGCTGCCTCTAACACATCTGCCGCAAAGGCAAACAGTTCATCTGAATCGCTCTTCATTTCTGCAATCTTCTGCGTCACTTCATAATCAAAATCACCGGAGTCTGCATCCAAGACAAACTTCTCCGCATAATAACTCTCAAGCCCTTCCGGTACCGTATAGACATAGCCTTCTCCAACCAGTTCAAGATCTAAAACCTTGTAAGCCTTAAAAGTCTTGCCGGCAACAGAAACATTTTCTGCGCTGTTAATCGTGATACTGCCTGTATCAGCAGCAAAAGCGGTAATGTTCAAAGCCATCACCATAACCAGTATCAATAACAAGCCGATTATTCTTTTCATGTGTTTCATAGTTTCAATCCTCTCCCTTTAAAATATTTTTTATTTATTAACAACAGGAGACTGCACGCTGCCATGATCATCAGCGTGCCCCCTGCCGTATACAAATAACTGCCTGTTCCACCGGTATCCGGAAGAACATAAGTAGCGGCATTGGTACAGGCAACAGCGGTCTTGCCACTACTGATCGCCCCCCAAATGGTATTACCATCCTGTACCACAGTATCCTGTAATGCACCGCCCTCGGCTTTCCAGCTGATGCGGTACCCGTCGGCATTAGTCTCCGTTATCGTCCAGACTGCACCTACCGGAATACCCTGAATGACCAATGTCTCACCATGCCTCATACTGAAATGCAACGTTCCATCAGCTATGAAGGTCACCTCTGTTATTTCCGGCTCTTGGTCAGCATGATTGAAGATTGCCGTATATGTGGTTGGCAAGCTTGCCAGGTTGGACTCTCCCACCTCCAACTTGAGGATAAAGGAAAATTCTTGCTCAGCGGAACCTCCGCTCACTCTTTTCTCCAGCGACAAATCCCCCAGTAAGGTGTTTGCAAAAGCAACCTCTCGGGCTGCAGCACCGGTCTCATCTGCGTCAGAACTGCCTTCTCCTGATACTAGTATCCCATCCCTGAAAACTTTAGTTATACTTGCCATCAGACCGTCGTTTACAGAGGTATCTGACCTTACCGTAACCTCCACAACATAGACTGTGTTGTCATACATGATCTGACCTTCACCTGCATTTTCAGTAATTTTGTAATAGAATGTCTCGGATGAGGCGTCCATATCTTTTTGGAGGTATTGCAGGGTGAAGGTTCCCTCCCCTGTGGTCGTCACCTTCACTTCCGCCATCTGACTAATGCCGCCATCCACGGGAGTTTCTCCCGAAGAATCGGCCACTTGTATCAAAGCAAATGCAAAAACGCGTTCTGAACCATCCGGATTAGTAATTGCTTTCGTTACCGGTATTGATATACAGGTGCCATTTTCACTGTTGGTGATAGTCACCTGCACCGAGGAATCAACCAAAATCTTACCGAATGCTCCTCTTCCGTCCGTGGTGACGCCCGGACCTCCCGAATATGTTACCGTATAGCCTTTTGCAGAAACTTCTGTTTCCTGCACCGTAAATCGTGTTCCCGCAATAATCTTATTTATCTTTGCAACAGAGCCGGCCGGAATGAGAACAATACCTTCTGCTTCCACCAGCTTATTTTCTGAGCCAACAGTATAAATCGTTCCCACCGGTAAGGGTCTGCCGTCCAAAGTCACATAGAATGCAAACTCAGGGACGGTTCCTGTTCGGGAATACGTTTCCAGCACTTTGCCGATTTCCAGACTTCCCAGCTTGCTGAAAGTAATTTCATTGTTAAAATGAAATACTGTCGTTCCATCTGACGCATCTTTTACCGGACTGTTTACGCCTGTAAATGTATCTTCACCAACTGTCACATTGTTATTAACAGTGGTACTGCTGCCATCCACCGTAATGTGACCGTACTGATCAAATGCCGCCGGATCCAATAACTCACGGACATAATATTTACCTGCATTTTCCTCTATACCGGAAAACTCTGCCCGCTGGCCGGCCTTTAAAGTAAATACGCCGCCGGCCTCGGTAGTTCTGTCGCCGATCCGTGTACCGTCCTTTGCATAGAGCGTGTATGTCACCCCGGCCCCTACAAAAAGCTCCTCCGTCCGATTTCCATTACTGTCAGCCTTCAGAATCTGAAACTGAAAGTCCGGATCACCTAAAATATCCATTTTGTCCTGTTCATCCACCGTCAATTCTTTAGAAACCGAGATACTGTTTCTCTTTAACAACGGAAAGTTGAAATTCAGCCGACATACAGAGGAACCGGAGCCACGTTCCATATAATAAAACTTCAGTTCGTGGAAGGTGTAATCTTTGAAAGTTCCCTGCGCATTCAGCCCTGCCGTATCCATCCCCGCTGCCGCAAGAAGTTCAGCAAACGTATAGGTCTTGTAAGGTGTGTCAGATACATCTCCTTTGTTGGTAGGATCCAGATGATAGTAATGCACCTCGCCTTTGACAAAGTCTATCTCTCCTCCTACATGACGATGAATACCGGATAGATCCAAAAACAACACATTGTCTATATAGATCCACACATCATCATCACCGGTAAAATAGAACACCATGGGATAGTCCGATGCACCATCTTGATTGGTATCATTTCCTGTCATTCCTCCTTTAGGCTGCATGAAGGTCATCGTCATATCCATTCCAAAGAAGAAATTGGTCTGTACATCCCAGTCAATATTGTACATCTTCGAAAGCAGCGGATCCGTGATCAGACTGGTATCATCCGAAGGATTATCTCCATCCCCGGTGGTAAAATAATCCACTATGGCATTCTTTGCATTCCATGTGGTCCATGCAGTGCCGCCGGATGTGGTAACTGTCTTTAAATCCTCCCGATACTTAACCAACATTTCCAGCAACTGCTGTTTTGTTGAATTACTGCCATAATCACTAGCATAAATCAAATCATTTATGATCTGCTGCACATATCCTGGATTATTATCGTCCCCTCCTCCTACATATCTGATTCTGCTGACCTGTGTCGCATTACTTCCATCAGTAATATCGTTTAGCGGCAGAAAGTTGCCAAAAGGATAAACAATAAAACTGGGCGTGATTATCTGATGGTACAATGTGAACTTATTATTGCCATATTGCGCGTGATTTTCCCGGCTGTTAAAATAATAAGCGCCTGTAACTTCATTCCTCTGAAACAATCCGTCAATTGACTCTGTGTTCTGTTTTATGGCATAAACCTTGTTATCTGCCGTTTCACCAAACAGATAAGCCAGACTGCTGCCATCCTTCAATGCAGGATATCCGTCACTTCCCAGCGTTCGGCTGAGTACATCCTCCGTCTCATCTGTAATGTTGGCATTCAGACTCATTCCTATGGGTCTGTTAGTCACCCCGAAATCGCTGACATCAAGCTTATTGATCGCACCATTACTGCCGTCACTTTTCCCTATCATCTGTGCATTAGCGCTTTTTCCCAGTGCACTTCCCGATGAACTGCCATAGGTCAGATCCGTTATCATGGAATTGCCGAAATCAATATAGTCAACTTTATGCCTGTCATAAGTGCCATTTAAATACGCTCCACCATTCCACTGAAATCCCGGATATTTGTTATTACTGCTGTATTTTTCATTAATATCAGAACCATAATCGTACAGATTCAGCTCAATAAACTCACTTGTGGAGGTTGCTGTTACCGTCGTGGGAGAGTCCGAAGTAATTTCATCAACTAATGTCGCCGCTGACCATATATAAGACAACTCCATGAGCTTATCAATGTTGTACACATACTTTTTCTGTTCTTCATTCAGCTCCTGATAAGCCTCGTATATCCTGCGTCCTGCATAACCCACCTCAGCAAAATAGCTTTCGTACGACTCCCAATCTTCCACGTCTTCATACGCAAGAAGCACTGCATCTGCCTCATCTGCAACAGGCAGCTTTTCGATCAGATCAATTATGTGAACTATCTGTGCATACTCTTCTTTTGAAAGCCTACTCTCAGCAAAAGCCATCAATTCCGCAGCATTACCTGCGCTAACCGTCTGCTTCGAAAAAGTAGCCTCGTCTCCTGCGCTGACAAATTGCGAAAAGTCATTTACTGCATCCCCGCCACTGACCGATATAAGTCCGGACGACGGCTCACTCTCCAGCGTAATCGCCGGAAGTATCAGGGCATAGGTAGTACAGGATACTACGATTGCAGCCAAGCAGGTGACGATCTGATGCCAACGCTGCTTTTTTTGCCTCTTTTGTACATATACAGTAGCTTGCTGCTTTATATCATTTTGCACTTACTTATCACTGCCCCCTTTCTGCCGCTTGGCATAGTAAACCTTTTCTATCAACCGTACCATTATTGCAAGATACCAAAATTATCAAGAGGCCACACCCTAAAGATAATTTTCCCTACAATCTGTTCTTCCGACACACAGCCCACTGCAGTGTTTCTGGAATCCACCGAAGTGGCTCTGTGATCTCCCAAACAAAAAATCCGATTATCAGGAACCTGATACGGTAATTTAATATTGCAATCCCCCAATGCCTTTTCAGCAATGTACGGCTCCGCCAACAGTTTGTCATCCACATAGACATTTCCCTCTTCGTCTATGTCCACCCATTGCCCCGGACCGGCAATATAGCGTTTTACCAACAGCTTATTGCCCACGTAAAAGCAAACCAGTTCCCCTGTCTGAAAGTCAGTGCCTTTCACTGACACAACAATATCCCCCTCCTCCAATGTAGGCGTCATGGAAGCCCCGTAAATCTGGAGAACAGGCATCCAGATTGTGGCAACCAGCACTGCGATGGCAGCTACTACAACCAGAGTGCTAACGGTACTTCGCAATACCCGTTTATATCGGTTCCTGTATTTTACCCTATGTAACTCCTCTTTCAGTTGCTCTACAGTGAGCGTTTCCTGAAAGGAAGCCTTTTCTCTTTTCATCTGCGGTCACCTTTTGCAGACTGGATCAGCATCCTTAAGCTATCCTGCTCTTCCAAAATTGCATTTACTTTCAGCGAAACCTGTTCCCAGTAAGAAGCCACTTCGTTATGAGCATCTGCAACCAATGTTTCTGCAGTTTTCTCAGCATCTTCTATGATTGCATTTGCCTTGATACAAGCTTCTTCTCTCAGCTTCTGACAAACTGATTCCTGCTCCTCACTTACCCTTTGAATATTTTCCAGATATTGCTGAGCAGCAGCCTCAGCGGCCTCGAATACGCCGTTAACCTTTAATGCTGCCTCAGCGATAGATCCGGCATTGCTTAACATAATTTTTCGCTGTCCCTGCTGTTTTTGAAGATCCTCCAGCTGTTCCTTCAGTGCTTTATTGTCTTCCATCTGTGTAATCAACATTTGCAGCAGTTCGCCGCGGCTTAATTTTCTTAAATCCTTCTCTGTCATGATACACCTCACCTATCGCTTTTTTGAAAGCATCCATGTCCCCTTACTCGTTCTGTATTTCTTCCGATACTCTGTCAAAAAATGCCACCACGCGGGTAGCACCGCCAAAGGTACAGGTATAAAGAACCAGATCATGCTCACTGTTAATTGCCGCATCCGCATCTGTGGGATTCAATGTCTCCACCTTAACCAAAGCATAAGAATTTACCGTGCCATCCATTTCCGTAAACAGAACCGTATCACCCGGATCCATTTGTGATAACAATCCGAAATGACGCTTATAATTGTGTGCAGCGATAACCAAATCATCTGACTGAGCAGTTCCCGTATGTCTGCAGGGAGCAGTCTTCAGCTTTTCATAACTCCAATCATCTATGACAGGAAGTTCCAATTTCAAAGTCGGAATCGTGAGATAACCGATATACTTATATCCTGCAATCTCCACAACCTTCTCGGACGTATTCTCCATCTCCTCCTGTGTTTCCTGCACAGTCTCTTCTATGGGATCTTCTTCCGTGGATTCCGCACTTTTCGTATTTCTTTCGGCAATCACAGCCTGCACATCAGCTAACATTCGGTCTGACTTCTGTCCGGCACGCTCATCTTCATAACGATTGTAAAGAAACAGGAGCAGCGCTGCTAAAACCAGCACCACTCCTGCACTAACGCAAATACTCCCGATTTTCCTAGGCATGATCTTCCTTTCTTTTTGCCAAGAACACAAGACCAACCACGATCAAAACAAGACCTAAGCCAATCAGAACAAGAATGGGCCAATTCAACTGACCCGTCTGAATCAGCGGAGGCAATCCAGGCGTGTCAGGAACCTCTTCTGTAACCGGATCATCAAAACCCTCTACCAAAAATACCCAGTCAACTTCACCTACGCAGTTGGCATACTCATTGCCAAGCTCCAACGGAACTTCCAGTTCTGCGGTCAAGGTCAGTTCTTCACCAAAACGTAAATCTCCCAACGGCATATTATATGTCAGCGCACCGGCCTGATCGGGGGAAGCCTCATAAATCATTTGTTCCCCATTGTAGATGCGCATGGTCAACTGAGCCAGAAAATCCTGCATCGTAGCTACTGTTTCATCCCTCTGACCATCCATATTGGCCTGATCCTTGCCATCGGTATTTTCAAATGTTTCACTATAACTCAGACGATTGCTATTTTCATCATGGGCAACCGCCCTCATGTAAATCTTGATGTAATCGCTGTCGTTATTATTGTTCTTTATCTGAATGGTCTCCGTCAGCTTATCCCCGGGCATGACATCCTTGAAATTATCAAAGAGGTCCGTTGCTGTGTACTCACTGCCGGGCTGAAAGTCAAATCCTTTGTGCGGCCCCTTAAAGGTGATTGTGGAATCAGCTGCAAAAGCAGTCACACTCAGGCTCAAAATCATCACGATTGCAAGCAGGAGCGATGATATTCTTCTAAATGTATGTTTCATTTTTCGCACCTCCCTTACTTGCTTATCAGCGTTATCGTGGCTGTACCCTCAGTAATTTCCGACAATGTCACACCCCATTTTTCTTTTACCACATCAGTGGGTACACTTTGAATACCGGAGGCAAGGATCTCTACATTAAGCCCATATCCCACAGGTGTCTCCACATCCGCCGGGGTGCATGTGCTGATCAACACATCTGTGTTTTCGCCGTCTGCAATCGGTGACGTATAATAATAGAAACCGTCCGCACCTTTTATCCAGCACGATTTTATACCTGCTGTTCCCAGATTATAAGTAATGAGATAATCCGTACCCGCCACAGGCACTTCAGGATATACATTGCCCTCTGCGTCTTTCCAGGTGACTATCACTGCAGCGCGGATATATGCCTCAGTGTCACCTGTATTCTTTACCGAAACATTTGTCTTAACATCGTTTTCGAATGCCTCATCAATAGAAACTTCTACTGTTGAAGGCATAAATGTATTGGTAAGCGGCCCTTTATTATCCATGATATAAGCCAATGTGGTACCGACAATCAGCCCGGAAATCAGAATAACAGAAGACAGCACTGTCAGAAGTCTGCACATTTGCTTTTTTGAATTTCTTTTATATTTGTTTTTCCGCATTTAAGCTGCCTCCTTTCTTACTCATTAGCGCCCTTAATCGTAAACTGGTTTGCCGCACTGTTTTCTCCCGTCAGCCAATTCTCCCAACTGCGGGAATTGTTGAAAGTTACCTCGGCGCGACCTCCCGCAACATCATCGGTTGTCACTGAAAGACCATTTTCCTTGGGCAAATATCTTTTAGACCACTCGGTCAACTCAGTCACAGTGTAGTCGCCTGCCGGTAATCCTTTTACCGTTGTGCGGCCATTGCCCTTAATCACAACATCCATAGAAAAGCTGTCAGGACCGGTCACTCTGAAAATAAATGCCTGTTCTTCATCGCCTACGGTGACACCGGTCTTAATGATTGTAAGGTCAAAGGACTTAATGTGAACCATGAAGTTCACCCACTCAGTTTTTCCAACAGTGATCACCTGGGTCTTTGAAGCGTTTGTGCAGCCATCAAAAGTGCAAGCATTTCGATAAAATGTCACATGACCCGTTACATCTGTATCACCAATAACCACCCTTATCATAACCGGCGTATCCTCTGTAAATGCACCTTCTACAGGAGCACATGTATAACCGAGGACGGGGGCTTCCCCCATTACAGCCGTGTCAGCCACTGCAGAGCCGTGCTTCCAACTTACACTGACTAAATTTTGCGTATCATAATCAGCGGTTTCCCCCAGATTGATCGCACTGTCCTGATATGTGATTTCCGGCTTATAAACAAATACTTCGGCAGTATCAGAATCACTTTTCTGTACCACAGTACCATCAGATTCCTTGGGAGCAATCGTAGTACTGATCGTGTATTGTCCATCTTCTGTCAGATCTAACATTGCATTGCTGGTCGTGTGCGTGATATTCACATAATCGTCCTGCCAATCAAGAGAGGCAAACAAATCACAGCCTGCCGCAACAGATGTGGCACCGTTCTTCATCTCATTTTCACTCAGGTCATCGAGAAGATAAACATTTTTATCTTGGGCGGTCACAGTAATTTCAGGAATCTCCACATCTATGGTCGGCACCTGAAATTCTTCGATCAAATTGCCCTGATCGTCATAAATACCTGACTGGGAACCGTTGGTGGGAACACCATTACCGCCGAGGAAGCCTTCACGCTCTGCTATTTCAAACTGTATCACTACCTTTCTGCCATAGAAATTCTCCTCAGAAGAGGCTTCCGTTTCTTTTCTGGGTGATTCCGATACAAAGTTGGCTTTATAGTCGAATCCTGTGACACTCACTGTATCACCTGATATCAATGCATCAACCCCATCCGGCGCTTCATAAGGCTCCCCAAAACTGCTGCCATTATAGTCAGCGAGATAAACCGATATATCACTTACATTCTCGGGAACCGAAAAATAAGGTGATACAATGTCCTTTAAAATGGTCTGAGAGCCCAAATTTTGTGTTGTCGCACTTACTGTTTTTGAAATAGTTTCAAATACTTTGCTTAATTCACCAGAGTTATTTGCGGAAAGGTAGTAGCTTTGATCACTTGGCAAGTCAGCCAAGTCTCCTGAATTCCGTAAGCTTGTGGCATTGGGATAGTTAGAAGAAATCAGGTGCATAAGTCTATTGGTATCATCATCTCCATAATCCGGTGCCGGAGTTTCTCCATTGGCCTTTTCAAAAATTCCGATAGAATACACCTTTGCACTGTAATCATTCTTCAAATCATTTGCGTAACCTATTGTAGTAGTTTTATCACTATTTGTGGCTCCATCTGTAAAAAGAATGACCACTCTGATTCTTTCTCCTCTGTCATACACCGTCTTACCGTCTTCGTCTTCAGTACTATAGGTTTCATCCTTTGCAAAAATTTGTCTTGCCATATCTAAGCCATCCGCTGTATTAGTGCCACCATGGGCAGTAAGTGCATCAACAGCGTTCTCAATACTGGTTTTTCCTTCTGCGGTACCCACGCTCTGCAGTGCTGACTTATACTGGTCATCTGTGATACTGCCATACAAGGCCCCGATTTTTACCACCGAGTCCGGATAATAATAGGGCGAACTTGCGTCTGCATCAATTTTCTTGTGCTGATCTCCATCGGTTATTGTCACACCGGTTAACAATTCCGTGTTTTTATAAGTGTTTACATCTGAGCTGAATCCCACAACAGCAATTCTGTGATCCACATCATCATCTGTTCCTGCTTCTTCATCTGCGCCCTTTGCTTTTTCTTCAACATTTGCAACAAATCCATTAACAGCACGGACCAATGCATCTAATCTGGGCTCTGAACCGCTTGCGAATGTTTCGTAAAAATCCCAATCCGGTGCAGCTGTGGTATCACCGCGCACAGTCTCTGTATGCTCTACACCGTCCGGATCTGTATAGGTAAACGTGTAAACATTTTCTGTATCAATATAATACAGATTCTCCCAGAAATCAGGAACTGTTTCCTGACCAGATGAAGTTGTTCGTGTATCATTCCATTTGTATGTATAAACAATAGTTAAAAAACCTAAATTCCAGCTCACATTGACTTTGTGATATATTCCTTCTGAATCCTTATAGTAAAGGCGACTGCTATTATTATAAAGAACCGTATTACTCAACTGACCGCATGGGGTATAAGTATCTAATTCTTCTGCAGTTTTATTGATGGTTACTTTACAATAGCTATCACCCACCTTAACCCACAACGGATTGATTTGTGATGCTTCGTAATGTTCAACCGCAGTCTCTCTTTCAAAGGCTCTGTAATCTGTGCCCGTAAAGTCCCATGCCATAGATCCCGACTGATCCAGAATCAAGACAATATCCATTGGCACTGTTGTTTTATTCTGAGTGACCACACCTGTCGTCCAGGCCTCCAGATTAATCGTGTGAGATCCGTCACTATTGCTGTTCACCCACTTACGAAGTTCCAATCCATTCCCGGATTCGGTATCTCCCGGCTGAACAACAGAACGCATGCGCGAATTGTACATTGCAATTGCAGGCACTGAAGTTGTCTGTTCTTTAAACATCGGAACCGCGTTTGTGTAGTTTCTGGCCAGCTGCACAATTTCCGGAACATGTTCAATAAATTCACTTTCACCTGTAACATTTTCGTTTTGTTTTGACGTGGCATACGCAGAAAGCTGCTCATACTGATCTTTATTGAGGGATTCTAAATACGCTGCAACCTCCTGATCCGTCTCCAGCCCAATCAGATATTCATAAGCTTTTACAACATCAAAGGTCTCTTCAGCCTCGCCCGTATTCGCATCATCAGCGTGCACGACATCACCGGCTGTTACGGTCGGTCCGGCATCTGATGTTGTTTCTGCTGATACACTAAACAATCCCTGATAAAGGAGAACAACACACAACATTAAAGCTATTACTTTTTTCATCATGTTTTACCCCCTTCCTTACTCTTGCGGCCAACCGGCTGCTTCCAACGGGCCGGATCCATTGTTGGCCTGCTGAACTGCCTGAACCTTCACGGTCACTTCCGCCGTACAATTCTGGTATTCGTTAGTCATATTGGGACCATCAAAAATCACTTGTGTAAATAGCGGAGCTGACACCGTATCCGTTGCCAGAGAACCGTTATAATACCACCAGTCCGCATCCCCTTCTTTGCGGATCCACTCTTCCTCATTTATGGCAATACTCACAATACTGTTCAATTCGTTATCTGACAGTTTCTTTTCATTGCCTGCTTCATCTTTTATTACGATTTCAACGTTTGCACGCACATAAGCTTCCGTAGCAAGATTCTTAACTTTGACAATCTTACTTACAGAAGTACTGGGCATAACACGAATTGCTTTCTCCTTCGGGTAAGGAATCAATCCATCCTCTGTCTCCTGCCATTCTTCAATACTCACATCCACACCATTCGATGTGATCACATTGTGAGCGGTATTTTCAGCCGTAAAATATGCCATTGTTCCTGAGGTGATAGAAGTGGCACATATTACCAGCAGCGCCAGAATTAAAATTCTTTTCTTCATATACCCTACTCCTTCCGGTTTCATATTTATATCAATACTTCCTGTTTTTATGGTATACAGACCATATGACAATATCCGAAACTCCGGCTTCGGGTACTCTCATATGATTTGGCCCCAAAAGGGGCCAAACCAATAGATTACAAATTACTTTATAACAATAGGGTTGGCAGCATATGCTTCATAAACATCTGCAAAGCCCTCTGCCTGAATTGCATAAGCATCAACAAGAATCTTGATCTCGCTGAAATCAAAGTCAATTACCACGCCATCCTTATCAACATAAACGGTTTTTTCATCGACAAGCTGGGTATCAACACCTGCATCCATGTAAACCTGACTCATAGCCGGAGTTGTTACAGTCTGACCACCTTCTGCATGAGACAGCTTACCATGGTAAAGAACAAGATAAACATTATATTCAATTCCATCGATTTCCTCGGTACCGATAAATCCTTCAGGTCCTACCAGATCCTTAAGTTCTACATTAGGGTCATGATCCCAGGTCCGATCCAAAGGAAGGGCTTCTGTCTGATTTTCTGCCCAATATGCCTCATTTTCACGATAGGTGTCCCATGTACGGCCATAAGAATTTACATGTACAATGTTATTGGTTCCAGTACTTCCATCCGTTGTGTCAAGCACTGCAGGAATCTTCCAGGTATACCAGACATAAGAATCTTCAGAACCATCTTCCAGTTCAACCCAAACCTCTTTCTGCACAGCATTAGCTTTACCGGGCAGCAGTTTTGCAGTCTCTTCATCAAAGTTCTCTACCAGATCAATGTCAACCTTTCCTGTGGTAAATACATTCTCTTCAGCGTCAGTATCCGTATAGTAAGCCATAGTTCCGCCAACAATGGCAGTTGCTGCCAAGGCGAGAATCAGACTGAGAGTTAAAACTTTCTTTTTCATAATATGTAATCCTTTCTGTTTTTTCTAAGATAACAAGTCATATGTCTTTTGTTTTATTCCACTTCAATTGCCAGTTCTTTAAATGCTTCTGATGCCTGCTCCCACGCTGCTTCCACAGTAGAAAGATGTGCACTCTGCACTGCACATGCATTGAATGACAATGTGGGTTGGGCGGACGCTGCAATGGCTGTCATATCAGCCTTTGTAACAGAATCCCTGATAGTCACACAACCGTCGGGATAGGTTGCATCTCCGGCAAGAATGTATAACTTATCACTTCCTGCCTTTGCTGTCGCATCATCGATAGAACGATAATAAATGTTGGTGTAACCTTCTAAAAGCTGCCAACCGCTGTTTACGCCATAGTCGATAAAGGTATCCAGATTAGCCGATTCTGTGATCGCCACAAAAAGCCAACAAGCTTCGCTCCCTGCCTCTACAGTCACATAAGGATCTTTGGCAAAGGTATCACCAGGAACCATTTTAAACTGATAATCATCATTGGAATCAATATTCTTCTTGGTATCCTCAGCCAGCGTAATGTCAATGGTGGAGGGAGAAAACGTATTGGTCACCGGGTCAGTATCTGCAACCAGCCATGCCATAGTGCCGCCTACCACACAGCCTACAACCAGTATTAACGCCAGCATTAACACTGTCATTTTAGAAAGTTCTTTTTTCCTGTTCATTCTTCACGCCTCCTTTCTTTTCTGAATTTCAAAGCTTTATTTCAACAGATGCCACACCTAAATGTCGCATCTGAAGAACACAGATTTACTTCGCAAAAGCATCCCAAGCTGCATCTGCATCTTCGAAACCGTCTGCCTGGATCGCTTCTGCCACAACATCAATTTTAAGACCGGAAAGTTTTGCCAAATCAGCCTGTGATACGGTACCGGGAACTTTGATTTCATCAAACAGTGCATCGAGCTTAATTTCTCCCTCACGCGCATCAACTGCTTCATGATAACGGAACTCATAGGTGGCTGTATCACCATTAATTGCTACTTCTTTAGTAGATACCCACACAGCATTGTCCCAACCTGTTACATAATTTTGAGGAAGGAAATCAGCTCCAAAAATTGCTTGTAAATCACTAAGCTCATTGATGGTAACCTTCATGCGTACATAGCACTCTTCACTGCCCTTTTCAACAGTAACTGTAGGATCCTTCACATAAGTGTGACCCGGAATCAATTTGTACTTGTTTTCCAAAACTCGTTTTTCACTTTCAACCTTACCGTATTCGTCTACATCTGCCTCATCAAGAGTAATTGCAACATTACCAACTGTGAACGTGTTCTCCACTGTTTCTGTGGTAAAAGTTAAGTACGCAACTGTTCCCAACACTGATGCAGCTACAAGCAATACCGCACAGAACGAAAGGAGCAACGCTTTGTTTTTTGTCTTCATACGAAAACCTCCTTAAAATTTTTATAGGGAGCCTTACGGCATTGCCCTCAATCCTGTGGAACTTTTTTTCTGTCATCGGAAAACAGATTCGGCAACAGGACAAGAAGCAGTAAGATAGCTCCTGCCGAGATCGCAATATAAGTTCCTGGGGGATTTTGAATATAGTTGGCCACGTAGCCCAGATATGGAATAGAAAAAACAGGTGTCCCTATTACATTATTACAATGAACCAGGTTCCCATCTACTGCATCGTTCGCATCCCCCTTTGTTTTGAAACGAAGCACAGCTGAATTTTTTTCATCGGGAACCACTTCTACTACCCTATGTGTTGCGACCAGGTCCTCATCCAACAGGAAGGTGATCACCTGACCGGCTTTGATCTCTTTGGGCTCCACACTCTTTACATAGAGCAGCGCCCCTGTATGATAGGTGGGCTCCATAGAACCGGAAAGCACAGTATAAACCTTTAATCCGGCCAGCCTGACACCTACCAATGCAAGCGTCAGTATTACCACCAACACTACCAATACGGATGTAAACCCATTCCAGATTTTTATCAGTCTTCCCCTCATCTTCTTGATCCGCCTGATAATTTGTTAAAATTTGTCTGCACATCGTAGTAATCCGGTATCTTCAGATTGACCGTGATCACAGTAGATAGAGCAAGCAATAGAGTCCATGAAACTTTTGCTTTTCCATTCTCTATTTCAGAAATGTGTCTTTGAGTAGTTCCAATAGCTTCTGCCAGTTCACTTTGCTTCAAGTCATACATCTGCCTGATACTGCGAAGATTATTAGCATAATAACTGCAAGTCCGTTCTCTGTCTTCCTGTGACAATAGGAGTATCTTCTGCACTTGCCTTTTCCCCTTTCCGCTATGTTTCGCAGAGTTACTTACTCTGCGAAAAACAATTAAAAAACCTTGAAAAGAAAGGGGTTTCAAAAAATTGACTGGAAATTTGACGGCCTAAATTGGGGAATCAGAGGGATGATAGTATTAAGACATTGTAAGAACGATTGCTGGAAAGCCTTTGAATTTGGGGATTTTTTCTCATCCTAACAACGACCTTTGCCTTAAAAAACGCTGACGGCTCATTTGACGGACTAAAAATCCGGGACAAAAATAAAAGATTTAAAAATGTTTTTTTCTGTTCGAAATAAAAATAATTGAAGAAATTGCGCAAAAAAAACTTGCACAATTATCGCTTTCGTGATACATTAA
>JAZNMF010000098.1:0-2915 GCA_045579545.1 Acetatifactor sp.
TGTCGTCACCCACATTATATACGGACATTTCTTTTTTGAAAAGTTTGCACCGCCGAAATCGCCGAATAATTCGGCCATATAAACCGCGGCGGTTTATTTGATTTGATGTCACCATTTCGATCCATCGGTACATATACAAGACAAAGTGACAGGACATCGATGTTTTTCGAGACTGTAGTTTTCATTCTTATTGATGCGCTTAGCCGCCAAGTTGGAACGGCTTGAAATGCAAATGGGTCACGGTGGTGCTATACCATCCGTGACCCATTCTTATTAATGTAAATGAGCAGCCCACAGGCCGCCCAACATAATTAGTATAGCACAAAGCTACTGTACTTGTCCATCCGCATTTTATCTGAGATTTGCACCCTTTTCTTATGGAAGATTCCATCTTGAAAAGAAAGCAAACCGGATGTAATATAAAGATACAAAAAGGAGTGAGTCCAATGTACTAAGCAAACTCCCCTGAAAACAAATCTATAGAAAGTAAGAGGTTACGTAAATGATTGATCCCATCTACAATTGATGACCCTTGATCTTGAGTAAATCAAAAGATCAAGGGTCATTTCTTTGCCTATTTCACGTCCCGCAAGGGGCGCTTTTTTATTGTCCAAACGGGGAATGTGTGGTATATTGAAAGCAAGGAAGGAGGCTGGAGACATGAAGATTCTATTTATCAATCTGCCCTATCATGGCCATGTGATTCCCACAATCGGTCTGGTGCAGGAGCAGATCAAGGCAGGCCATCAGGTTACTTATCTCATGCCCCACGACTGGGAATCCAAAATCAAGGACAGCGGTGCAGATTTTCTGGGCTATGAAAACCATCCACAACTGGACAAACAGATCCGCAATGCCTTCTTCAAGGCCGAAGAAGTAATCGCCTCCCATGATCTGGTGCTATACGAGCAGTTCTTCTTCGTGGGTAAGCATCTGGCGGAAAAGCATGGTAAAAAGTGTGTCCGGATCTTCACCTCTCCGGCTACCAATAAGGAACTGATGCGTGCCTTCATTTCCTCCGGAGGCCCGATGGGCATCTTCCGCATTCCTCTGATCGGAACTCTCTGGACCATGGATGCGGTCAAGGGTCTTGGAATCAAGCTCAAATGCCGCAACTGGCTGGATGAAATCGTGGAGAATCCTCCCGATTTCAATCTGGTATACACTCTCCGTTCCTTCCAGCCCTTTGCAGAGGACTTCCCCGAGGAGCAGTTCCACTTTATCGGTCCATCGGTCTATGACCGGAAAGAGGAGGATTTCCCGATACTGCCCAAACCCGTCATCTGTATTTCTCTGGGAACAATTCTCAAGGGTGCGGAGAAGTTTTTCTGCGCCTGCATGGATGCTTTTCAGAACCAAAACGTCACAGTGGTTATGTCCGTCGGCAGAAGTTTTGATATTGCGAAGCTGGGAAAACTCCCGGAAAACTTCATTGTGAAGAACCACATTCCACAGGTTGCTGTCTTGAAACAAGCCAGCCTGTTCATCACCCACGGCGGTATGAATAGCGTGTCCGAAGCCATGGTCCAGGGAGCGCCCATGCTGGTGATCCCCTTTGTATCCGATCAGCCGGTGAATGCCCGGCAGGTGGAAAAGCTGGGTCTTGGTAAGGTTCTGGACTATAAAACCGTCACAGCAGATACGCTGAGAGATGTCGCATTTGCGGTTATGGAAGACCAGCAAATCCGAGGAAACCTGCGAAAGATTCAAGAAGGAATTTCCTGCGCACCCGGCAACTCCGGTGCAGTCAAATTAATAGAAGAATCTTTCAAAAATAACTCTTGAAATGCATTTTTAATTCCCTTATGCTTAGTTTTAGTAAGAATAAGGGAAAGTGAGATGTATTTATGAACAAAGAAGACCTGCATGCTTTGGTAGAAAAACAGCAGCCTAACATCTGCCAGATCGTCGCATATAAGGATGGCGAGAAAGTATATTCTGACTGCTGGAATGACTACAAAACAGACGACTGCACCCATATCATGTCAGCCACAAAGAGTATTATTGCGCTGCTGATTGGTATTGCTCTGGACAAAGGACAGATCAGAAGCGTTGACGATAAGGTTCTTGATTATTTCCCTGACTACAAGGTCAAACGGGGCGAGAAAACCATCTACGATGTGACCATTCGGCACTTACTGACTATGCGGGCTCCGTATAAGTGTAAGGGCGATCCCTGGACGAAGGTCTGCTCCAGCGATAATTGGACCTATGCCTCTCTTGATTTCCTGGGCGGAAGAAAAGGCCTGACGGATGAATTCAACTATCAGACGGTCTGCCTGCATATCCTCTCTGGAATTCTGTACAAAGCAACCCATATGAAAACCGTGGACTATGCGAACTGCCATCTCTTTGAACCCCTGGGCATTCAGCCGCACGTAAACTATTATGCAGAAACAGCGGAAGAACATAAACAGTTTACGATTGGAAAGACGCCGAAAGCTAACATCTGGTTTTGTGATCCGGATGGACTGGGCTCGCCAGGATATGGACTCTGCATGTCGGCAGAAGATATGGCGAAAATTGGCTTGCTATGCCTGAATGAGGGCCGTTATAGAGAACAGCAGATTGTATCTGCCCAGTGGATTGAAGATATGACCCGGCCAAGAACTGTTGAAAGTGATAACTTCAGAGGCATGGACTACGGATATCTTTGGTGGATCATCGACCGGGAGAAGAACATCTACGCCGCCATCGGAAACAGCGGTAATGTGATTTGCATCAATCCGGAAAAGAATACCGTAGTAGCTGTGGCATCCTATTTTAAGCCCACCGTATTTGACAGAGTTGATTTTATCCGGGAATATATGGAACCCTTTATCTGTGAGAGGTAAGTTTATGGCATTTCAGTTAATTGATTTGGAAAACTGGGAACGCAAAGAGTTCTATGAGCACTTTATCAAAGAGGTGGTCTG
>JAZNMF010000099.1:0-22250 GCA_045579545.1 Acetatifactor sp.
GAAAAATCGCAGCGGATGCTAGGCTCGAGACGACAACCTACGGTTTTCGTCTGACCTCGCCAAGCACCGGCGTTTTTCAAGGGCCTTTTATACACATAGTATCCGCCGCCAGCCGGTATTGACCGGAAGCCACTGTTATTCAGAACCTGAGATCTTTCATCACAGTTCCACTCTGCCATCCAATGCCCGAAGCAGGGTGACTTCATCGATATATTCAAGGTCGCCACCTACGGGAACACCGCTGGCAATTCTGGTGACCTTCACTCCTGTGGGTTTGATCAGTTTGCTGATATACATAGCCGTGGTCTCACCCTCAAGACTGGAATTGGTGGCAATGATCACTTCCTCCACATCTTCCTTCAGCCGTTCAATCAGCTCCTTCAATTTGATATCGCCGGGGCCGATTCCCAGCATGGGAGAAATGGCGCCGTGCAACACGTGATATACCCCTTCGTATTTGCCGGTCTTCTCATATGCCGTCAGATCCCTTGCGTTCTCCACCACCATGATCATCCGGTGATTGCGGTTTGCATTGGCGCACACCGGACATACTTCCTTATCGGTCAAAGTAAAACACTGACTGCAGTAACGCACGTTAGCCTTCGCCTCCACGATAACATTGGCCAAGCGGTTTACTTTGTCCTGCGGCATATTGATCAGATGAAAAGCAAGGCGCTGGGCAGACTTGCTACCGATACCGGGCAAACCTGCCAGTTCCTCTATTAACTTATTAATATATCCGCTGTACAGCTCCATCAGAAGCCAAAGCCTCCTCCCAGACCGCCTGTCATCTTGCCCATCAGCTCAGCATTTGCCTCATCAGCCTTTCTCATAGCCTCGTTGGTCGCTGCAACAATCAGATCCTGGAGCATCTCGATATCATCGGGATCCACAACCTCTTCCGACAGTTTTACACGTACAACTTCTTTTTTACCGGTGACAGTTACCTCCACGGCACCACCGCCTGCTGCCGCAGTAAACTCCTTAGTCTCCAGTTCCTTCTGTCCTTCTTCCATCTGACGCTGCATTCTCTGTGCCTGCTTCATCAGATTGCTCATATTGCCGGGCATCATTCCGCCCGGATATCCACCACGCTTTGCCATTGGTTTAATCCTCCTCTTCTATTTCCATATGAATGATCTTTGAAAGATCAACATAATTCTGTTCAAACTCCTGTCTGCCATTGACGGTCTGAACCGTCACTTCCACTTCCTTGCCGGAAAAATCCGAAAGCAGACGCTCCAGAAGCTCCGTATTCTCCGGGTGCTTCACAAAATAATCGCTGGCAATTCCATCCTCCAAAACCATCATAAGACGATTATCGCTTCCCAGACTCAGTCTTGCATTCTTCAGATACAGCCGCATGGGGTTTTCGGCATTTCCCACAATAGACGGCCATTTCGCCACGATCTCTTTGATATCATCAGGAATCGCTTTGGGAAGCACAGTCTTCGGCACGACAGAAGCATTCGCCCCCGGCCCATTGGGGCCACCGGACGTTCCTCCTGCGTGATAACCGCCTTCCGCAGCTACCACCACACCCTTTTCCAGCTTCTCTTCCACTTCTCTCACCCGGTCTAAAAGTGCCTCAGAAGAAGTCTCCATGGCAGGCTTGCACAACTTAATCAGAGCGATCTCCACCAGAATCCGCTTCTGGGAGGCATACCGTATCTGCCCCGAAAGCTCACTGAAAATCCTGATGTAACGGATAATCCGCTCCGCCTCGATCAGCTGCGCTTCCTCCTTCAGTCTGAGCAGATTGTCAGAAGACATATCGATCACGTCCTCCAGATCGTCCGAAGACTGTACCAACATCAGATTCCGCAGATACCAGGTAAAGTCTGTCACAAACTGGGTCAGCTCCCGGCCCTGCATGACAATCTCCTCCAAAAGAGAAACGCATCCCAGGACATCTCTGTCCAATATATAACGCAGCAATCGGCTGAAAACTTCTGTGTCAACTGCGCCAAGCACATCCAGCACTTTATCATAAGTCAGCTCATGCCCCAGATGAAAAGCAATACACTGATCCAGCAGACTCAAAGCATCTCTCATGGAACCGTCAGCAGTCTTGGCAATGTAGCGAAGCGCCCGCTCTTCCACCTGCACCTGCTCTGCAGAAATCAGTTCCTTCATACGGTCCGTAATGGTATCGATAGATATTCTCTTGAAATCATACCGCTGACACCTGGAAAGTATGGTGATCGGCAGCTTGTGTACCTCCGTAGTTGCAAGTATAAAAATAACGTAAGCAGGCGGCTCCTCCAGCGTCTTGAGCAACGCATTGAAGGCACCGATGGAAAGCATATGAACCTCGTCGATAATGTACACCTTGTACTTTCCCTCTGCCGGAGAATATGACACTTCATCCACGATCTCTCTGATATTGTCCACGCCGTTGTTGGAGGCCGCATCGATCTCGATCACATTCATGCTAGCTCCGGCGGCAATGGCTCTGCAAATGCGGCAGCTTCCGCAAGGCCCGTCCTGCGTAGGTTCCTGGCAATTCACTGTCCTGGCAAAAATCTTGGCGACCGTTGTCTTACCGGTTCCTCTGGTGCCGGTAAAAAGATACGCATGGCCGATGCGGTTCGCCCGGATCTGGTTCTTCAGCGTGGTCACAATATGGTCCTGCCCCTTTACATCCGCAAAGGTATCCGGTCTGAACTTACGATATAGCGCTGTGTATGACATAAAACAACCTATCCCTTCTCATAGCGTAATGCGCCGTTTAGTCGCCGAAACTGATACCAAGCAGCTTCGCTTCTTTCACAATGGAAGCTTCCGGAGAAACCATCTTGAGTTTACCGGCCACTTCCTCCAAAGGAACACGGACGATCTCCCGATTCTTGTATCCTACCATAAAACCATACTCTCCGTCCAGTATCATTTTACCCGCTTCGGAGCCAAGACGACTGGCAAACACACGGTCATAGGGGCAGGGGCTTCCGCCTCTCTGCATATGTCCCGGCACTGTCACCCGCACTTCACGTCCGGTCTGTTCCTGAATGGCTGCCGCCACTTCGTAGGATACAGAAGGATAAGGGGACTTCTCCATTTTCTTCTTGTATTCTTTCTTGGAAAGCTTTGCATCCTCCTTGGAGATGGCACCTTCTGCCACAGCGATGATGGTGAACCGGCTGCCGTTCTTATCTCTTTCTTCTATCTTATCTATTACTTTCTCAATATCATAAGGAATCTCAGGGATCAGAATAATGTCTGCGCCTCCCGCCATACCGGCATTCAACGTAAGCCATCCCACCTTATGTCCCATAACCTCCACAATAAATACACGTCCGTGAGAAGCCGCCGTGGTGTGAATGCAGTCAATGGCATCCGTGGCAATGTTCACCGCACTTTGGAAGCCAAAGGTCATATCCGTTCCCCAAAGGTCATTGTCAATGGTCTTGGGCAAGGTCACTACATTCAGGCCCTCCTCCCTGAGCAGGTTCGCTGTCTTGTGGGTGCCGTTGCCGCCTAATATCACAAGACAGTCAAGCTGCAGCTTATAATAAGTCTGCTTCATGGCCTCTACCTTGTCAAGACCGTTGGCATCCGGTTCCCGGATTGTCTTGAAAGGTGTTCTGGAGGTGCCGAGGATTGTGCCGCCCTTGGTCAGAATGCCGGAAAAATCCGCACTGTCCAGCATGCGGAACTTACCATAGATCAATCCTTTATAGCCGTCGAGAAAACCATAAATCTCTACCTTTTCCTCACTGTTCGCCAAAGTCTTGACAACGCCTCTCATAGCTGCATTCAAAGCCTGACAATCGCCGCCGCTTGTCAACATACCGATCCTCTTCATGCTATTCCTCCATTCTGCCTTACCCGGGCAACTCTTATCTACCATTATAATGCATTCTGTCCAATCTCACAACTTTGAATGGGAATTTTTTTAAATTTTCTTAACCAAGGGTTGCCAAAAAAGCCAAATTACTATAAAATAGTTACGTTGTACACTATAACAAGGAGATGTACCCAAGTGGCTGAAGGGTCCGCACTCGAAATGCGGTAGGTCGGTCTCCGGCGCGAGGGTTCAAATCCCTCCATCTCCGCTTCTAATCCTCAGACAGTTCTGTTCGCAGAACGAACTGTCTGAGGATTTTTTAATGTTCGTTTTGTCCAATATGTTCTCTTTGTCTATGGATACCCTTTTCCCTCCGTGTTATCATACGTTCCGGACTAAAACATACTTACAGAAGGTATTCAGTATGAAACATTCAACCTTGCAACAACGAAAATTCGATTACAAATGGGTGATCATCGCACTTTGCTTTTTGATGGTCTTTACGGCACTGGGCTTTTGCAATGCCAATAAAAGCCTTTATCTGGCGGCCATCACAGAGGCTCTGGATATCAAACGGAGTGCCTTTTCCATTGCGGACAGTTGCCGCTATATCACCACTGCCGCGGTAAATATCTTCTTCGGCACCCTGGTATCCCGTTTCGGCACCAAGAAGCTGATCTGCGCAGGATTTTTCTGCCTGATCATTTCCTGCATCCTGTACGCCACTGCCACCAACGTGTTCGTATTTTACATAGGCGGCTGTTTCCTGGGTATGGGTTTTTCCTGGACTACCACCACAATGGTCAGCAAGATCGTCAACAAATGGTGCACCCATAACCGAGGCACCATTACCGGCGCTGCCTTGTGCGCCAGCGGAGTCGGCGGTGCCGTGGCCACCCAGATCGTCTCGCCCATCATCCATCAGGAAGGCAATCCCTTCGGTTACCGCCAGGCATACTGGCTTATCACAGGCATCCTTCTTGCAGTCTGCATCCTTATAGCTGTCCTCTACCGCGAGAATCCTCCGGCTGCACAGTCGTCAAAAATCTCTGCTTCCAAAGGAAAGAAGCAGCGTCCATACTGGAGCGGAATAGATTTCGGCCAGGCTCTGCGGACCCCTTACTTTTACCTGACAGTCGCAGGCATTTTCCTGTGCGGCGTTATGCTGCAGGGAATCACCAGTGTTTCTGCCGCACATATGAAGGACGTAGGACTGGATATAGGCTTCGTGGCAACCGTGCTGAGCATTCATTCCTTAGCCCTGACAGGCTCCAAATTCCTCACGGGCTTTATATATGACAAGCGGGGATTGCGTTTAACCGTCACCATATGTGATGTCTCCGCCATCCTCGTCATGTTACTGATGCTCTTCATGACCGGAAGCAGTTCCGGCAAGATCCTCGCCCTTTTATATGCGCCGTTTTCCGCCTTTGCACTTCCTCTGGAAACGGTAATGCTTCCCATCTTTGCCAGCGATCTGTTCGGCGATAAGGATTCCGATAAGCTGCTGGGCATCTTCGTCTCAGCCAACACCCTGGGCTTTGCCATGGGCGCGCCCTTAATGAACTGGACCTTTGATCACTTCGGCACTTACAAACCGGTATTTACCGCATGTGTGATCATCATGATCTTCGTTACCATCGCTTTTCAATATGCCATAACGGAAGCACACGCAAGGAGGAAAAAAACATGTGCAACATCGCAGGATATGTAGGAAACAAACAGGCGGCTCCGATTCTTCTGGAGATGCTCAGAAGACAGCAGGCCTTTGACGGCGACATGAGCACCGGCATCGCCACCATCCATGAAGGAAAGCTTCACTTCCGAAAAGTAGTGGGAGACGTGGATACTCTCATCAGAGAGACCGACGCCCTCTCTTTGCCCGGCACCATTGGTATCGCTCACACCAGGCCCATGGGAAGCCCGGAAGAGTACGAGTTGGCTCACCCTTATCTGTCCATGGACGGCAAGACGGCTGTAGTGTCCAACGGAACCACTCCAAACGACCAATATGCGCCCAGAAGAGAAGCTGCACTGCAGACGCTGGAAGAAAATGGCTATGTATTCCGCGCTGTATTTGACAGACCCAACTCCTCCTGGCCCAGACTGAAAAGCGGGCTCTGCGTGGGTGCAGCCGAGGTTCGTGTACATATGATCGATTATTATCTCAAACAGGGAAAGAGCCACGGCGAGGCAATGGCCTTGGCTCTCACACAGCTCTACGCAGACAATGTGGCCCTTATGCTGAATGAAAACCAGCCGGACAGAATCTTCGTTCTGAGAACCACCAGACCCATGAACGTGCTTCTGTCAGGGGATGCGACCTATCTGGCAACCACCGGTTTTGCCTTCCCTGAAGAAATTCAGGGCACCCGCATGTCCCTCCCTGTGATGCGCGTCTGTGAAATGACCAAAGGATGCTTCACTGTGACGGAACATGCCATGGATGCCGAACCGATCTGTGAGATCACACCCTATGCCTACTCCGAAGCTTATCAGAGAATCGTAAAGCTTCTCACCGGCAAAAAAGACTCTCCTCTTTACTTTGAGGAAATGGAAATTGAAATCACCGAAAACATGAAGGATATCTGGCCCGAGCAGCATACCTATGTCCAGGGCGCACGCCTGGCTTACGAGATCCTGGAGCAACTTCAGTCTGAAGGAAGACTGAGACGCGAGATCCGTAAGCAGCCTTGTGACTGGGGGCTGAGAGACCGCGAATACATGTGGATTGAGTAGATCAGACGAACTCCCCGACCAAGCGTGGGCTGCCGCTAAATTGTGTGTGGGCTCCGCCGGGATGGGTTGGATCTTATTTTGCAGTTTCAAAAGTGTAAGGAGTACTAAGAACTCATACAGGAAGCTAAATACAACGCCCCAGACGTCAAACTCGCAGCTAAAGCTGCTCATACAAGTGACGCTTGGGGCGTTAACGCTTCCTATAAGAGTTCTAAGTACTTCTAACACTTTCTCAAATGTCAAAATAAGATCCAACCCATCCCGGCGGAGCCCACACACAATTTAGCGGCAGCCCACGTTTGATTGGAGAGTTCTCCTAATATACCGTTTTCATGGCCTGTTCTGCTTTGTCTAAAGAATCATAGCCGTATATCCAGGCGCTGTTGCCCATGATAACGTATGCCGGATTCTTATTTTCTTCAGCGTAATTTACGATATATCGGCCATATAGTTCCAGCATCTTATCGGAGTAGGTGCTGATCTCACCGCGCAGGTAGGTTTCGTAGGAGGTGTTGTACAGGTTATCCTCGGCGGTGCGCACACTTCTGGCATTGTCCGCCAGATTCGGATACTGTGTGGCAAATTCCTCCATCCACGCCACCTGCAATGCCACAATTTGCTCAATGATGGCTTGCTTTTCTTTGGAAAGCTCCGGGAAATAATGTTTGATCTTCTCATACTCTGCGGGTGCGGTGCTCTCCATCATCCGGCCGTATTTTTCCTCGATCAGGTTGTGTCCCCGGGAAAGCTCTCGCTGGAAATCATAATAATACTGCAAAAGCATAGTTCTGGTAAAGGTCAGGTACTGGCTTTTGCGCATCACATAAAAGGTGGGCCAGTCGTTCTGGCAGCTTGCGCGCCCGCCCTGGTTTTTCACCTTGTCAAAGGCCGAAAATTCAAGCCTTGCAATTTTGTCCGTCAGCTCCTCATCACTGCATCCTGCCAGCGAAGCCTTCACCAAAAGCTCCTCGGTGTGGGCATCCAGATAAGGATCCGTATCACTGATATAATGCTTTTCGTACATCTCATGGACAAGAAGCTCTGCTGCCTTTTCCACACACGCGGATGCCTCATTTGTATCGTGGCCGTTTAAAACATCCCGGGCAAATATTTTTTCAAAGCAGTCTGCAACAGCTGTTCCGCCGGGTAGCTGACAAACGCTTTTGTGCAGCCATTTGTCGTGAGGCGGATACTGTCCTGCCAGATAGAGTTTCAGCTTCATGGCCTCTCTGGCGCAATCCACAAGCATCATCCGGGCAGTCAACGTATCGCCGCGCTGTAAACACCTTTGGTAATTATACTGCCCGGTCTGGGAAAATCGGGCACAGCTCTCCGCCAGCTTCTGAAACAGAATCTCTTCCGGATAGCCTTGCAGAAGCTTATTCCTGATAGCTGTAAAAGCACCTTCATCGTCCCGGAATACCTCTCCGTTCACGCAGGCCGCCAGCGACGCATCTGTCACAAGGCGCCAGTCTACACTATCCGGCATCCCATCGCCTTCTGTCACGGGCAGTAACCGCCGGTAAAAAGCCTCCACCGTCATTACGCCCCGCCTTCCGGCTCCCCGGGCACTGACACTTCTCTTATATCCATTAAACTCTGCGGGCAGCTTCTCATAAGCCTCCTGCAGCTTCTCTCCGATTTCTTCGTAGGTTTCGTCCGTCACCCACATACAAAAGCCCGGTCCCCAATCGTGATCCCGGGAGATTTCATCATCAAATCCAAAGCAGTCCGAGCCCTCACCCACAAGCCCAACGGCAATCCGATGCACATATTCCGGAAACAACGTTTCTATCATGGGCTTACCGTAGGTTTCATAATACTCTCTGCAAAGGGCAAGCCCTTTCACACCCTCCCGGTCACGCTTCTGCCCGGTCCTCTCCTGACAGGCGCTCACATATTCCTGCAGCCTGTCATAATACTCGTTACGGCCAAGATTCTGTTCCATGATATCCCTTGCCTGCACAAAGTAATCCAAAGCCTCTGCATACTCCTGCCTCGCATAATGGTAATTGCCCATGGCCGCCAACGCAGCGCCGTAGTGGGCATCCGAAACACCCAGTGCCTCGAAGCCTTCCATGGCCTTCAGGGCATACTCTCTGGCTTCTTTCGCCTCACCCAACTGCAGACAGGTGCTTGCCAGATTGGCATAGGTGACTGCCACCTCGAACTCTGCCTCTCTGGCGCTGACGATCTCCAGAGCACAGAGCAGACTTTTCCTGGCATTCTCAAAATCTCCCATCTCCTGATAGAGAAGGCTCAGATTATTCTCCAGACTGGCCACCAGCATATTGTCGGGAGACAGCGTCTTTTCATAAATTTCCCGAACCTTCTTGTAGCAATCCAAGGAATCCGGAAGTCTCCCTCCTGCACGGTAGGCATTGGCCACATTCAATAAAGTGGTGGCATAGGGAATACTGCCGGACAGCCCCATTTTCTCTGCAAGGGCCAGGGCCTGCCCGGCAACCGCATAAGAATGCTCCACCTGACTGGTCTCCCGGTAATAGCCAAGAAGCTCATTTAGCAGCTGCAAAAGGCCCTCATTTTCTTCTATGGCCACAGCCTCCCGGACGGCCTCCAGCATCAGCTGCTCTGCCTCCCCGCCTTTGTTCTGCCCATATAACTCATCCACTTGTCTCAGCACTTCCTCTATTTTCATTGATTCCACCTATTCTCCTCTGTTCAAAAGATTCCCGCTCTGTCACGATGGCATTCCAAACTGCTCCCGGTACTCCGAGGGCGCATATCCGGTCTTTGCCTTAAACAGCCGGCTGAAATAGGCCGGGTCCCCAAAGCCCGAATCCCGGGAAATTTCCTCCACCGTGCCGCTTCCATACTGCAACAGCTCCTTTGCGTGAGTGATGCGGAGCGTTGCAATATATTCGTGGGGCGCCATCTTATAAATTTTCCGGAAACACCTGCGGAAATGCACCTCACTCATCTGCGCCTGGGCCGCAAGCGATGCGATCGAGATGTCCTCTGTGGTATAATTGTCCGAAATCTGCCGGGTCACAGCCTCAAACAGCTCCCGCTTTTCCTTGGGTAAATAGGAAGATACTTCCGATTGAATCAGCTGTGCATACAGCTGATAAAAGATGCTCATACACTCACTCTGGCTGGAGATGGACCGGGTGGACCACTTCTTGTAGAGTTTGTAAAAGCTAAGCTCCACATTCTCCAGAGACCGGAACACCCAAAAAGGCGGCAGCATCTCCGCCTCCGCATCAAAATAAAAATAAACCAGCATGGTGCGATATTGGTTTCCCAGGATACTGCGCTTGTATGTGCAGCCACGGGACAGATAGACCACATCCCCCGGATGCAGATGCAGCTTCCGGGTGCCAAACTCATAGATGGACTCGCCCTCCAGAACGCACACCAAAAGTTCCTCATTCCTGTGAATGAGGACGGGCTCCTGCGGCTTATTCTGGGTGTAACTACGCTGCACCACGGAGAGAAGCTTCTTAATATAGAGTTCACGGCTTGTTATACTTAAGACATCCTGCAATGTGAATCACCCCATGGATATTTTACCATTATGGGTAGGGAAATTCAATGGGGAAGTGGCCTCATGTTCCCTCATTCGCCTCATCTGTCGTTTTGTGTAAATTTTTGAATTATATTCGTGTATTTTAATGTAAATTCCAGACAAAAATCATTGCATTTTTACATGAATATGTGATATATTATAATCAGACAACTCAGGAGGTAGGAATATGTATCGCAAAATAATGACTTTTTTGGAAGAATGGAAAAGCACGCCCCATCGCAAACCCCTTATTCTCCAGGGTGCAAGGCAAGTGGGCAAGACTTACTCTATACTGGAATTCGGACGTACTTATTATGATAATGTGGCCTATTTCAACTTTGAGAGCAACCCCAAGCTAAATGCAGTCTTCGAGGAAAACATCAGCCCCGATTACCTGATCCCTATCCTTTCCCATATAGCCGGACAGACCATTATCAGGGAAAAGACTCTGATCGTCTTTGACGAAGTGCAGCTCTGTGAGAGAGCTTTAACTTCCCTTAAATATTTTTGCGAACAGGCCCCTGAATATCACATCATCGTTGCAGGAAGCCTTTTGGGAGTCGCAGTTAATCGGGATAGATTCTCATTTCCCGTGGGCAAGGTGGACATGAAAACCCTGTATCCCATGGATCTGGAAGAGTTTATGCTGGCTCTTTCAGAGGATATGCTGGTGGATAAAATCAGAGAATGTTTTGACAGCGACACGGCTATGCCTTCCGCACTCCACGATGCCGCCATGCAGATTTACAGACAATATCTTTTGGTCGGCGGAATGCCGGAATGCGTCATGCAATATGTGAACACCAAGGATCATATCCTGGTCCGCCATACGCAGGACAATATCCTCTCCAGCTATCTCAACGACATGAGCAAATATAATAACCTGAACGAGATTAAGAAAACACGCCTTGTCTACGATAATATAACCGTTCAGCTTTCAAAGAAGCACACCCGCTTCCAATATAAATTAGTAAAGAAGGGCGGCCGTGCATCCGAATTTGAAAATGCAATTGAATGGTTGGTACTCTCCGGTATCGTTTCTCAGATTTATAAAGCCGAACAGATCGCAAAGCCTTTGGAAAATTACAGGGATATTGATGCCTTCAAGATATACGTTTCCGATCTGGGCCTGCTCTGTGCAAAAAAAGAGCTGGTTCCAAGCGATGTTCTCTATATGGCAGATGAGCTTAACGACTTCAAAGGCGGCATGGTAGAGAACTATGTCAATTCCCAGCTGACAATCAACGGGTATACCACATATTACTGGGAGTCAGACCGTGGCGCGGAAGTTGACTTTATCATCCAACGGGAAGGCAAGCTTATCCCTATCGAAGTGAAATCAGCAGACAACACCCGTGCCAAGAGCCTGAAAATCTATATGGATACTTATCATCCGGAGTACGCCATCAAACTCTCTGCCAAGAATTTCGGATTTGAAGACGGCAAGAAGACCGTTCCATTATATGCAGTATTCTGTATCTGATCGCCATAAAACAATCCCCGCAGCCTACTTCACCTGCTTTCGGTAAAATAGACTGCAGGGATCCTCTCGGCACACACTGCCGGCTCTCGTTCCACTGCACTACAGATAATACTACTATCGGTTAGTTAGAAGGTATCACAGATCCGCGTCAGAATGCTCAGAATCTCATGTATCCTGCTCTTCTGTTTTGCATCTATGGTTTCCAGCACGCAAATAATCTTTTCATTCCCTTTCTTACCGTCTTCTTCTCCAGGTCGTTCATAACATCGCAAATCGCTCTGACTATTCCCCAATAATCTCCCAGAACAAGTTGCGGCGGTATGGAAAAGTGCTTGTACAACAAATACAAATCTTCGCTGTCCGGATAGGTTTTCTCGTTTTCAAGATTACCATATTTTTTCAGATCAAATCCAAGAACATGGGCCAGTTCCGCTTGAGTATAACCATAATAATCACGGACTGATCTCCAAACATTCTCGGGCGCATTGTTAAGAACATACCTCATCAACCCAATTTCCCCACGCAGCTGCTCATACCGGTCGCCTTCTTGCAACTCACAGACCCGCTGCGCCAATACATAAAACAGCTGACCAAAGAAATAATACTCGTCCGGTCTGATGTTCCTCCAAAACGTTTGATGTTCCAACAAACTGCTAATATTACTGGTAATGACATAGTGAAGATCTATGCCTGTTCCGCCCAGCTTCCGCATTTGCTCATAGGAGAACCGTTTCTTGCCCAGCTCTGCTTTGCTGTAATGGCTCTGAGACATACTAATCTTTTGGCTGATCTCTGTCTGATTCATATTACGTTTCATTCGCTCTTCTTTTAAGCGAACTAAAACTTCGGCATACCCTGACTCCATGACAATTTCCCTCAAATAATAATCCTTATAGATATTATAAGGGGTATATCGTCCGCTTTTTAGGCCGTTTTGTGACTATTGGGAGCGTGTAGATATAAAATATCCTGATATGCAACTGATATAAATAACTTTACTCAAATGGAGGAGACATCATGGAATGAGAGAATCTATTTTTCAGACATCCGTTTGGGAAAAAATGTTATAGATATGCTAAATGATGCGATAAAAAATGGCACTAACAAAACAATATTATACACTATACTCAGCACTTTATACGAAGCCAGCTATTATCAATATTCCAATATGCGGCGCATATAAAAATGATAACAACTGGCTTCCCTATGCATTTCAACAGTATTTCTGACCATTCTTTTTAATTACAAAACAGCCATCTCAAAGCGATTCATTAATCTGTTACAGTGTACATATTTCTAATAATGTCATCAATTTCCGGTTCGTTAATCTGAATATTCACCAACTTACACTGCTGCATAAGGCTGGTGATTATTTCTGAGGAAGAAATTTTTCTGGCATCATATTTAATAGTAATATTAAAACTTTCAATGTTAATTTCCTCTGTATTAGGAATTACAATGTTTTGAATTGGCTTATCTGTAACAACTGTCAGCTCACTGATGCCCTGGAATTTGCGTTTGACATTTTCCACCGAATCATCACACACAATGGAACCCTTGTTTATCATAATAATGCGTTGACAGATTTCTTCCACATCTTTCATGTCATGAGTTGTCAAAATCACTGTAACATTCCTGGTTTCATTTATCTTTTTTATCATTTCACGAATTTGCTTTTTTACCACTACATCCAAACCAATTGTCGGTTCATCTAAAAATAAGATTTGCGGATCATGAAGCAGCGCAGCACAGAGATCTGCTCTCATACGCTGTCCGAGACTCAGTTGCCTTACCGGCTGATTGATAAATTCTGTAATGCCAAGCAGTTGAGAATAATCTCTGACATTTTTTTCAAATCTCTCATCCTCAATCTTATAAACCTTCTTAAGCAATAAAAAGGTATCCATTACAGGAAGGTCCCACCATAACTGTGACCTTTGACCAAACACAACACCTATCTGTCTCGCAAGACCCTTTCGATTCCGAAAAGGAACCATATCTAACACACTAACCTGGCCCTCACTGGGAACCAAAATTCCTGACATCATTTTTATAGTTGTCGACTTCCCGGCACCGTTAGGACCAATAAACCCAACCAATTCTCCTTCTTCTATAGCAAAGCTTACATCCTTAACCGCTTGTTTTATTTCATATTCTCTGTGAAATATGTATTTGAGAAAATTATTATCTCTTTTTGCAATTTTAAAATTCCGACTGACACTTTTTAACTCAATAATGTTCATAATTCACCACCTAATTTCCTGCTCCGGAATACTTTTTTAACCCCAATTTAAATAACCACAAAGATAATAACAGCATTACAACCCCTACTACAGGCGTAAGCAAACCCATTACGATATCAAACGCAGATTCTACTTTATTCAGCAAAATCAGGCTTGGATAGTAATTAATAAACGCCCACGGAAAGACAAACGTAAGTGCATATTGAATCCACCGCGGAAAAATACTAAGCGGATACTGTGTCATGGATCTTATATCATAATATACGATATCTCCGAATTCCATTGACCTCAACATCCAAAAGCTTAAAGAACCTATCATTATCATGCTGGCAATCTGTATTAGTATTCCGCCAATAATTGCTAATACTAGGTAAACCAACTTATACCAAGTCAATATTTCTATTTTGCTGGCAATTGCCATAACCAAAAAAATAACAGTAACTACGATTTGCCCCAGAAAAGTATCCCCAAACCGCTGGCATATCATCTGTAACAGAACATCACGCGGTCTGGTCAAATACATATCCAAGTTACCGGATGTTATGGCATTATCCATGTGATACACTGTATACCACACCAGAGTACCCGACACAGCATAGGAAAGCAGCGACAATCCGTATAATACGGACAAATCTTCAAACTTCCAGCCTGCCAATCCTCCAATACCACTTACCAGAACCCAATATGTTGCAAACGTAATAAAGTAACAATAAAAATTACAGAACATCCCCATAATAAAACCTGCTCGATACTCTGCCCGGGCTCTAAAAAAAGTCTTGATGTACAACCAATACATCGACAAAATATCCTTCATTTTTCACCCTCCCTGAACAACAAACAGATTAACAGCCCTCTTATATAATAGTATAAATAGGGCAAATAATCCTGTGATCCATATACACAAAGTTAAGATACTAGTTTGAATTTCATTTGCCGAAAGGTTACCCAGCAAGATTTCTATTGGAAAGGCATAGAGAAAACGGAACGGAAAAAAAGTGGCCACACGCTTTAACCAATCCGGAAAAAGCGCAAGCGGTATAAAAGAACCCGACAAAAAGCGGATGGTATCATTCAGCAACCTCTGAAAGGGCCAAACTTCAAGAAATATAAAAGACATGAACCCAATCAGGGCGTATAGAATCGTATACAAAAAATGTCCCAAAAGTACAGCAAAAATAAACAACCAAATTCTATGATATTGAATAATTTCTCCATGTCGAATTATTAATGGCAAAAACAACAAAATAACGGGAATACCACGCATTATTACATTAGCTATAATGCGCCCTACATTCCTCATGTAACTCAAATATACAAAATTCACCGGACGTATTAATTCCAGCGCAAATGTGCCATCAATTACTTTTCTCCCTATTTCACCGCCGATTCCGTCACTATAGAATAATCTGATAGTATTAGACAGAATGACATATATCACCATATAATTCATTTTGCTTACATCATAGCTATAAACATACTTCCACAACGCAATCGAAATATAAATACTAAACATCGATCCAATAATATTGAAAAGAACACTACTTCTATAAGCAAATGAATTTTTGAGAGAAATTTTTATGAGGCTCATTAAATTCAATCCCCCTTTTCACTTTGTGTAACTAAATCAAGCAATCCATTCCCCAACAAACCGCCTTGTTTTTAATTAATATACCATAAAATAGCACTAAAAAAAAGCATTTTTTACAATACTTAAATTCTCAAAATACATCATCTAATTGGGGCAAATAAATAGCAGGCTGCCCAAACCAGAATTGACCGCCCGCTTATAATATTCATGCACAAATAATATTATATTCCTTATACCACAGCATTTTATATTATGATATGTTATTTTGACCCATTAACTCACGGACACGATTTTCAATATCTGAAATATAAATAAAGTTATCCTCAGATAGATTTTCCAAATGCATAGTGTTGTTTAATTCATGTTTTACATAAATGCTTGCGTTATCAATAATTTGTAATATATCTTTAGTTATTCCATCTTGCATCTCATTCCTTACTATTTTATTCATGGACTTTTTAATATAATTATGCTAGAGTATTCATAATAAATTTTCGGTTTCACCTGTCAGTTATTTTATGATGCATTAATAAGGGGGGGATTATCATGAAAGACTTTTTTATACCTAACTTCAACAGAAGCAACTTAAACATCTCCGCTACTTTGGCAGAATTTTTAGGTGCTCCCAATCACAATGCCACTCTGCCCGCATTAAAAAAGGAACTTTCTAAAGGATATAAAAATGTTGTATTCCTTTGTTTTGATGGGATGGGGATGTATCCTTTGAGCAAAAACTTAAATAAGGACGATATTTTAGTTAAACATATCAATCAAGTACTTCTCTCAACTTTCCCTTCCACAACAACAAATTCCACCATGTCTCTATTGTCAAATCAATTTCCTCTGGAGCATGGTTGGTTTGGATGGAGTTTGTATTTTGATGACATTAACAAAAATGTTGATATTTTTCTAAATAGAGATTCCGCCACCGGAGAAGCTGTACGATACAGCCGCTCTCCACTGGGTAAGATTGATTACTATTTTGATCAGGCAAACAGCGACTATGCTATTAACACAGTATTCCCCGGCTACATAGGAGTCCGCCATCCCGAACGTAATACCTACTATCAAAGTATGGATGAGTTCTTTGCCGCAGTAAAAAAAATCTTTCAGAAACCTGGAAAACAATTTACCTATGGGTATTACCCGGAGCCGGATTTTACTATGCACGACTACGGCGTAACCAGTCCGGAAGCTAGGGCTATTATAAACAGCATCTCACAAAATATGGAAGCTCTCTATGATAACGCTGAAGATACATTATTTATTGTTACCGCCGATCACGGCCAAGTAGACATTGCGGGCTACGTGAATTTATATGAAGATGATATCTTAATGGATATGCTTGAAATATATCCGTTTTTGGAAGCCAGAGCACCGGCATTTCTTGTTAAAAAAGGCAAAGAGGAAGAGTTTGAAGAATATTTCCGCTCCAAATATAGCGAGGATTTCACTTTATTTAAGACTGAAGAACTGATTGAAAAGGGATTCTTTGGAACTATCGGTGATAAAACAAATTCATTAGGAGATTACATCGCCATTGGCACATATACCCATAAACTGGCATTGTTATGCCCGAAATCAATAAGATATAAAGGACACCATACTTCTTTGACGGAAGAGATGGAAGTACCGTTAATTCTACTAAGCAAAGCATAAATATTTTGTACTCCTTTTTACAAAATTTTAGTGAGGTGACTATGATATGATATTGGAAACCAAGAGACTGATCCTTCGTCCGTGGGTGGAAACAGATGACCAAGATTTATACCTCTACGCCTGTTCACCAGAGGTTGGTCCAAGCGCCGGATGGCCTGTTCATACCAGCGTAGAGAATAGCCGCGAGATTATCCGCAACGTACTTTCTTCAACGGAAACTTACGCCGTTATACCAAAGGACTTCGGGCATGCCGTCGGAAGTATCGGTTTAATGGTTGGAAACGCCAGCAACATTGGCCTTCCTGATACTGAAGCAGAAATAGGTTATTGGATAGGCGTTCCTTTTTGGGGATTAGGAATGATACCGGAAGCTGTACAAGAAATATTACGCCACGGTTTTGTTGACGTCGGACTTGAAAAAATCTGGTGCGGTTATTATGACGGAAATGTAAAATCCAAACGTGTGCAGGAGAAATGCGGTTTTTCCTACCAATACACAAGGGAAAATGTTATGTGCTCCTTACTGAATGAAAGGCGAACGGAACATATCTCCTGCATAGCCAAAGAAACCTGGCTTAGTCTACAATAATTATACTAATTTCCTTTTTACATTTTGCTATTCATTTTTTATCACACATAGCCGACCGGGTCAAAATCCGATCGGCTTTATACTTATAAATTACTGTTTTTTCACAAATCCGCCCAGACAAACAAGCCATTTTCTATTTTATAGGCAATTGCTTCAGTTCCGAAGGCTCAAATTTCTGGTCCTCAATTATTCCTACATGATGATATACCTCCACACCCATTAATATGGTCTTGTTCGTTGAATCCACCCATAAGCGATATTCAATTCCTTCTTCTTCCAAATCAGCCACATCTTCGAACAATTTATCAATATCGGAAGCAGAATACCCCCTCGTCGCTGATATACATGTTTCTGTCAAATTAAATACTAAATAAGCTGCTAACAATATTACCAGAACTACAATTCCTATCATTACAACACGCAATTTTCTCTTCAAACGAGACTGCTTTTTTGCCATCTCTTTTACATTCTGGTCTGTAATTATCTTTATTTCATCCTCTTTTATATACCTGCCTGCTAAAATCTCATTGATGCTGACTCCGTAAAAATCACTGAGACTTTGCAATGAGCCCACGTCCGGAATTCCTCTGCCGGTCTCCCATCTGGATATTGCTTTGTCAGAAACTCCTATCAATTCTGCCACCTCTCTTTGCTTTAAACCTTTTTCTTTTCTTAAATCGCCAAGAAAACAACCTGTTGCTTTGATGTCCATATGCATCCTCCTTCTACTGTGTCTTTAACCAAATTTTACCGCTTATGAAAGGTTTTTGCATCCTATGTATCATAGAATATTGTAACAATCAACTGTATTTTAATTTATCGTTAATTTGCGGCCTTTCATTTTGAGTAAAAAAAGATATATCATAATGTCAATCCAACCAAAGATCGTATGGTCTTCAGAAGAATAAAATCGCCCAAACAACAGACACTATTCACCATATCCTCATAGACTAAAACAGGGCACCCTGCCCTAACGGAGACTACCATGAAAATTTTATTTTACGACACCAAATCCTACGACAAGCAATCTTTCAACCAAGAACTGGCCAATTATCCCTCCATCAAGATCGAATACTTAAAGACCGATCTGGTTCCCATGACCGCAGCCCTTGCGGAGGGCTTCGACGCCGTGTGTGCCTTTGTAAGTTCTGATGTGGGCGCGGATACTCTGCAGATCCTGCATGATAAAGGCGTAAAGCTTGTGCTGCTGCGCAGTGCAGGCTTCAATAATGTGGATCTGGAGAAGGCGAAAGAGCTGGGGATCCGCATCATGCGGGTGCCGGGATATTCCCCGGAGGCGGTGGCGGAGCATGCCATGGCGCTGGCACTTGCGTGCAACCGGAGGCTTTACAAGGCTTATAACAAGGTGCGAGAGAACGACTTCAGCTTAAGCGGGCTGATGGGCTTTAACTTTTATCAGAAGACCGCCGGCATTATCGGAACCGGCAAGATCGGTGCGGCCATGTGCCGGATCTGCCGGGGCTTTGGTATGAAAGTCATTGCTTATGACGTGTATGAAAATGAATCGCTGAAGGATTTTGTCACCTATGTGAGCCTGCAGGAGCTCTTGGCGCAGAGCGACCTGATCTCCCTGCACTGCCCGCTCATGGACAGCACCTACCACATGATCAACATCGATACCATCCGTCAGATGAAGGACGGTGTGATCCTGGTCAACACCTCCCGGGGTGCCCTGGTAAAGACTGCCGATCTGATCGAGGGCATCCGCATGCACAAGTTTGCCGGCGTGGGGCTGGATGTGTACGAGGAGGAGACCAACAATGTGTTTGAGGACCGCTCCGACCAGATCCTGGAGCACTCCACCACCGCAAGACTTCTGTCCTTCCCCAACGTGATGATCACCTCCCATCAGGGATTTTTTACGGAGGAGGCGCTCAGCGCCATTGCCCGGACTTCCCTGCAGAATGCCGTGGATGCATCTCTGGGGAAAGCAAGCGAGAATGATGTGTAGCGCTTCCAAATTATAATGAAATGCATAAAAATTTAGACCTCCCAGTAATCAGATATTAGGTCTGATCTGGGAGGTCATTTCACTTATCAGATATATTCCAATGGAAGAGCTATCAGATTTTCCCTTAGATACATCTTCTTATCGTAGAGACAGATGATTGCACCCATACCTCTCTTCTTATCGGGAACACCATCGAGAACATCAAATTCCGATGCCATATCTGCCTTAGGAGAAGCAGAGAGTTTAATCTCAATAGGATACAAAATACCGTCCTCTTGAAGTATCAGGTCAATTTCACCATCGACTTCTACCTCTTCGCCATTTTCCTTCTTACGCTTTTTGTCTTTACCGTTATAATAGAAAACATTGAAGTCGTACTCCAATCCTTCATTAGAGTAAGATTTGAGAATTTCATTGATAACGAATGTTTCAAACATTGCTCCTGCCATAGCACCGTTTTTTAATGTTTCAGGGGTCAGCCATCTTGTCAGGTAGCAGCAAAGACCGGTATCTCTGAAGTACAGTTTAGGTGTTCTGATCGCACGGTTAAGCGCACTTGGCGTGTAAGGCTTGAGAATGTAGATGATTCCGCTCTTTTCAAGAATAGAAATCCAATCCTTTATGGTAACCTCCGACACACCCACCTCTGACGAAATATTAGCATAATTGATCACCTGTCCAGTACGCGCCGCAACACAAGTCAGGAATTTCACGAAAGTAAGATGATTCTTGGCTTTTATCAGCTTATTAACGTCTCGCTCCAAATAAGTCTTCACATAAGACTGGTAAAAATCCACCCATTCTCTTTCTGGGTTGGCATACAATTCAGGATAACTGCCACGGTGTATCGTCTCCCAAAGATTCTTACGATAACTCTTAACCGCGATGTCCCTCTCTTCAATATATTCCTGTGTAGGAACAAAATGTTTTTGAAAGGGAACATCATAAATCTCACGCAGGGAAAGCCCCTCCAACTCAACAACGGAAACTCTTCCGGCCAACGATTCGCTTACACCTTCCATCAATTGAAGTTTCTGAGAACCGGTAAGATAAAAATTACCGTACTCTTCTGTATAATCAAGCAGTATCTTGAGCTTATTGAAAATAGAAGGGCATTTCTGAACTTCATCGATCATCAAAGGACAGGGATTGTTAAGCAAAAATAAATTCATATCCTCCTCCGCCTGCGCAAGCAGAAGATCATCATCAAACGTAACCTGATTGACATTCTTAAAGAGATGCTTATACAAAGTGGACTTGCCAACCTGTCTGGGACCGGTTAACAAAATTGCTTTACTATTCTTAGATCTGCGATCTACCACAGCTTCAATATGTCTTTTAATAGAATACATAGCGCGCTCCTTTGGCTAATCTAAAGTTATACTTTATTATAGCCATTCTTTGTGTGTTTAGTCAAGCAATTTTTACACCACAAGACCTATCGCACCTCTTATATCAGCCACAATAAAATAGTCCTTGAAATAATTATTATCTGCCGTATAATGGAAGAAAGTACGCAAGATAATACGCAAGTAAATGAAGTTGCTTGCTATGAAAGATTATAACATTTTTTTCAACAAGGAGGCCATCATGAAGATCGGATTTTATGAATGTGACATCACACCACCCCTTGACAGCTTTATGCCCGGCTATTATGAGGATCGCCGCGGCATGACAATCTATGAAAACCTCTATGCCAAGGCAGTAGCCATTCAGAGTGGCGACAACACAGCGATTATCATCAACTTTGATACCTGTATGTATCCGGAGGATGTACACGATTTCGTAACCGAAAGGGTTCACAAATTTACCGGTGTCAACCCGGACAACATCGCTGTCACCGTTGACCATGTACATACCGGCGCACCCGTTTGCGGCATGCCCCAGGCCAATGTCCAAAGAGACGAAATTTATACGAATGTTGCCTATCGCCGCATCGCCGATGCAGGTATCATGGCCTACAGAAATATGACCGATGCCAAGATGTATTTCGGCAAGCATATCACTGAGAACTTAAGCTTCAACCGTACTCATTTATTGGAAAACGGCAGATATATTACCCACGGCAACGGCAGACCCGATATCGTACGGGATCTGAACGGCGTGGATCCGGAGCTTTCCTTCCTAATGGTGGAGGCAGAAGGCAAAAAGATTGGCGCTATCGTCAACTATTCCCACCATCCCGACACCCTGGGCATCGTGCCCATGCGCGGTTTTTCCGGAGACTATCCTTCCGTCATCTCCAAGAAGCTGAAGGAAGCTTACGGCGAAGATTTCGTCAGCCTGTTCGTGCTGGGCGCCTGTGGCGACATCAACAGCCTTGACGCCAAATATCCCGTGGACTGGTCCCAGACCACATTTTATCACCGCAAGCTGGGCGCCGCACTGGCCAAGGGCATCTTAGAGACCCCCGCCTCTTCTTTGGAAGAGATCGATGGTGCCGTAAACTGCATCCAGGAAACAATCACGGTGAACAGACGGCAGATGGACGAGGAAGCGGTCAAAGAATTCCTGCTGAATCACTGCGCCAATGGCTTCAACACCTCCATTGCCGGCAACCTCCTTGCCTATAAAATGTACAACGTCCCTCCTAAGGCCCATATGATCATTCAGGCCATGTCTGTGGGCGATGTGTGCTTCGGCTTCCTTCCCGGCGAGATG
>JAZNMF010000100.1:0-44343 GCA_045579545.1 Acetatifactor sp.
GATATCAAGACACCCCTTACCTCCATCATCAATTATACAGATCTGATCGTAGAGGAACCTACAGAGAATGAAAAAATCACGGAATATGCGGAGGTGCTGAAGCGGCAGTCTGCCCGTTTGAAGAAGCTGATTGAGGATCTGATGGAGGCCTCCAAGGCTTCCACCGGCAATTTAGAAGTCCATATGGTGCCATGTGAACTGGATGTGTTTCTCACACAGATCACAGGTGAGTATGCCCAACGTCTGGTCGAATTGGATCTGGAACTGATTATCCGGCAGTACGGTAAGCCTGTGACGGTCATGGCTGACGGAAAGCTACTGTGGAGAGTATTTGACAATTTGCTGAACAATATATGCAAGTACGCCATGCCGGGAACAAGAGTTTATCTTACAGTGCAGGAAAATGACGGAGAGGTAGTCATTGCCTTTAAAAATATTTCTAACTATCAGTTGGAGATTTCGTCCGAAGAACTTCAGGAGCGTTTTGTGCGAGGAGACAAATCCCGCCACACCGAAGGCAACGGATTAGGACTTTCCATCGCCCGGAGTCTCACTGAGCTTCAGGGAGGAAGGCTGGAGATCACTGTGGATGGGGATTTCTTTAAAGTGGTGCTTTGCTTCGCAAAGGTGCTTGCAAAGTGACGCTCCGGTAATTGTGACGTAGTGTTATCAGGTATGTTGAGCAGACTGCTAAGATGACGTTAAGAATGTTCCGGTCGTCTTGAAACGGCTGGAACATTCTTTTTTTCTGTGTTATGGTTTTGTTTGTAAAAGAATGGGGCCTATGTTATAATAATATCTGCAACAAAAAAACTTGTAGGATATTATATTATGATGAAAAAAACGAATTTGAGAAAACTGGTTCTTTCAGCAGCTTTTTTGGCTGCAGGCATGGTTTTGCCGCTCTTAACGGCACAGATCAAAGAAATTGGCGATACGCTGCTCCCCATGCACATGCCGGTGCTGCTTTGCGGATTTTTGTGCGGACCGCAGTATGGCTTGGCGGTAGGAATGATACTTCCTTTTTTGCGGTCGGCTGTTTTTGGTATGCCGCCCCTTTATCCAAATGCAGTGTGGATGGCCTTTGAGCTGGCAACTTACGGATTTGTTTCCGGATTTTTGTACAAGCGGTCTAAGAGGCGCGACACGGGATATCTGTATTTTTGTCTGATCGCAGCGATGATACTGGGTAGAGTCGTGTGGGGCGTGTCTAAGAGTATTTTGTTGGGAATAGCAGGGAAGGCATTTACATGGCAGGCTTTTATTGCAGGCGGTTTATTGGATGCGATTCCCGGAATTATACTACAGTTGATATTGATCCCGCTGATTGTGAAAGGGATCAGCCATATAAAAGAGTAGTCGATGAGGATAATGTAATATGACGGAAGTATTGTTTCCGTATGGGAAAGAAAAGTGGAATTATCAATTTGCCGATGCTGAGCTTGCAGGTGTGCTGGAATCTTCCATTAATCAATATGATCCACAGTGTGCAGGAGAGGAGCTTATTAAACGGGCTCTTAAAAACCCTGTGGGCAGTGATAGACTGTGTGAACTGGCACGCGGGAAGAAAAATATTGTGATTATTGCAAGTGACCACACACGACCGGTTCCCAGTAAACTTATTATACCCGCCATGCTGAGTGAGATCAGGAGCACGAATCCGAACGCAGAAATAACGATCCTGATAGCGACGGGATGTCACAGGGGGACTACGAAGCAGGAGCTTGTTGACAAGTTCGGTGTAGATATCGTAGAAAAAGAGAAAATATATGTTCATGACTGTGATGAGCGGGAGAAGCTTATTTCTATCGGCAAGCTGCCATCCGGTGGCGAGTGTGAAATCAATACAATTGCTTATCATGCAGATTTGCTGATTGCAGAAGGATTCATCGAACCTCATTTTTTTGCGGGTTTTTCAGGCGGGAGAAAGAGCGTGTTGCCCGGTGTGGCAGGCAGGGAAACTGTGTTAGCAAACCATTGCTCTGAGTTCATTGACAGTCCGAATGCAAGAACCGGTGTCCTTGATAATAATTCAGTACATCAGGATATGTTGTGGGCGGCAAAGGCGGCGAAGCTGCAATTTATCGTAAATGTAGTGCTGAATGCTGAGAAGGAAGTTATTTTTGCGGCGGCAGGAGATTCTGAAGCGGCGCATAAAGCGGGAACAGATTTTTTGGCTTCTCTCTGTGGTGTGAATGCGGTGGAAGCTGATGTGGTGATTACAACGAACGGGGGATATCCTCTGGATCAGAACGTGTATCAGGCAGTTAAGGGAATGACTGCGGCAGAAGCCACAGTAAATAAAGGCGGTGTAATTATTATGCTTGCTGCCTCAAATGATGGAATCGGCGGTGATCATTTTTACCATCAGTTGGCAGACGAAGAAAATATCCATAAGACAATGGCCGTCTTTTTGGAAAGAAGCAGACAGCAGACCGTACCGGACCAGTGGCAGACGCAGATCTTATTGAGAGTGCTGATGCATGCCAATGTTATCTATGTATCGGAAATGCCGGACGCTGTGATAGAAAAGATGCATATGGTACCTGCTCACTCCATTGAAGAAGCCTTGGAGAAAGCGAAGCGGATACTGAAAAAAGAGAATGTGCGCATTGCAGTGATCCCTGACGGAGTATCTGTTATTGTGAAAAATGAAAGAAGGTAATAAAGTGAAAGTTGTAGTTGCGATAGATTCATTCAAAGGCAGCCTGGCCTCTATGCAGGCAGGAAATGCTGTCAAGGAAGCGGTGAGAAAACTTCACGGCGAAGCAGAAGTTTGTGTCCGCCCTCTGGCGGACGGCGGCGAGGGTACTGTTGAAGCTCTCTGCGCAGGCCTGGGCGGAAAGATGATAGAAGTTGCGGTGACAGGACCTTTGTCCGAGCCGATAAAAGCCGGTTACTGCATTTTGCCGGATGAGTGCACTGCAGTGATTGAAATGGCGGCAGCAGCGGGGATTACCCTTGTTCCCCTTGAGAAGCGTGATCCGATGGTCACTACGACCTATGGTGTGGGAGAACTTATTAAGGATGCTATGGGCCGCGGATGCCGGAATTTTATTGTGGGCATCGGAGGCAGTGCCACCAATGACGGCGGAGTGGGTATGCTCAGCGCGCTGGGTTTTGAATTCCTTGACGGTGATGGTATGCCGGTTATGCCGGGGGCAAAGGGGCTTGAGAACCTGGCGGCCATCTCTGCAGAGCATGTACTTCCTGAGCTTGCGGAATGTACCTTCCGTGTGGCGTGCGATGTGACGAATCCCCTATGCGGCAAGGAAGGCTGCAGTGCCGTGTACGGTCCCCAGAAGGGCGCTACACCTGAGACCATAGCTTTGATGGATGGGTGGCTTGCAAAGTATGCAAAGCTGGCTGAAAGTGTATCTGACAAGGCTGATATGCTACACCCCGGTGTGGGTGCTGCAGGAGGTCTGGGATTTGCATTTTTGACATTCCTCAATGCAAGTCTGGAGTCGGGAATTCATATTATTCTGGATGAGACAAGGTTGGAAGATTACATAAAGGATGCAGATGTTGTCGTGACGGGAGAGGGCAGGTTGGATTCTCAGACAGTTATGGGAAAAGCTCCCATCGGAGTGGCGCGCCTCGCCAAAAAATACGGTAAAAAAGTCATTGCTTTTTCGGGCTGTGTCACAGAAGATGCCCACGTATGCAATGAGCATGGGATTGATGCGTTTTTCCCGATTCTTCGAAGTGTTACGACCTTGGAGGAAGCATTAAATACGGAGAATGCTTATGGGAATCTGACTGCAACGGCTCTTCAGGTCTTTCGGCTGTTGGATATAAAGTAATTGAGTACCTGTTTGACGTGAGTGTTAAGTGACATCGAGGTGAAGAATTGAAATTTTTAAACGCGAAATTGAAAAGTAAATTTGAAGAGGCATTAAAGGCTGTACTTCCTGTGGTGGCAATTGTACTGGTGCTCAGTTTTACCATTGCACCGATTACTCCCAGTATTCTGCTTTGCTTCCTGGTGGGAGCCGTAATGGTTATGGCGGGAATGATGTTTTTTACGCTGGGTGCCGAAATATCCATGACACCTATGGGAGAAAAAGTGGGTGCCAGAATGACCCAGACCAAGAATCTTCCGTTTATTATGGCATTATCCTTTGTTTTGGGAGTGATTATTACCATATCGGAGCCCGATCTTCAGGTGCTTGCTTCGCAGGTCCCCTCGGTGCCCAACATGGTGCTGATATTGGCAGTTGCTCTGGGTGTTGGTTTGTTCCTGATGATTGCGTTACTGCGTATGCTGATCGGTGTGCCGCTGCGGACGCTGTTGGTATTTTTCTATTTGATCACATTTGTGCTGGTATTCTTTGTGCCTGCTGATTTCCGGGCCATTGCCTTTGATTCCGGCGGCGTGACCACAGGGCCTATGACGGTACCGTTCATAATGGCTTTAGGTGTGGGTGTTTCGGCAATCCGTACTGACCGACATGCGGCGGATGACAGCTTCGGACTTGTGGCATTGTGTTCTATTGGACCGATTTTGGCAGTCATGATTCTGGGTATGATCTACCGTCCCGGAGAGAGCAGCTTAAGCGTAACACGGATTCCTCAGATTGAGGACTCGGTTGAATTGTGGCAGATGTTTTCCCATGGCCTGCCCACCTATATAGAAGAGATTGCAGTGTCCTTATTCCCGATCATTGCATTTTTCGGCCTTTTCCAGATCTTCGCCCTGAAGCTGTCAGGCAGAATGCTTGGAAGGATTCTGATCGGTCTGGTATATACTTACATCGGTCTGGTGCTCTTTTTGACGGGAGCCAATGTGGGATTTATGCCGGCGGGCAATTATCTGGGCAAAGTCATGGCATCCCAGGAATTTCGGTTCCTTCTGGTACCTGTGGGAGCCTTGATCGGATTTTTTATTGTAAAAGCGGAGCCGGCTGTCTATGTGCTGAACCATCAGGTTGAGGATATTACAGACGGAGCCATTTCTGCAAAAGCAATGGGTATCAGTCTCTCTGTAGGTGTTTCTGCATCTGTGGCACTTGCCATAACAAGAGTACTCACCGGAATCCCCATTTTGTGGTTCCTGATACCGGGTTACGCCATTGCTCTCGGCTTATCCTTTTTTGTTCCGAAGATCTTTACTGCGATTGCCTTCGACTCCGGCGGAGTTGCTTCCGGTCCTATGACAGCTACCTTCCTGCTCCCTTTGGCGCAGGGTGCCTGTATGGCGGTGGGAGGCAATCTGGCGGCGGATGCCTTCGGTGTGGTTGCTATGGTAGCGATGACACCGCTGATCACCATACAGATACTTGGTGTGGTATATCAGCTGAAGCAGAGCCGCGCAAGACTCAGCGAGGCTGAATATGCCTTTGCTGCCCTGGATGACCATGCGATCATTGAACTGTAAACGGATACTGTTGAGTGGCAGAATGTAGCCGGAAATGAGGAATGGAATGAGTGAATTATACATGATGGTGACCATCACCAATCGTAAACTGACCAGAAAATTCACCAATTTTTACAAAGAATCTGGTTCGGATGTTTCGGTCATTACCGTAGGAAAGGGAACGGCGGCCAGCGAAATCCTGGACTATTTTGGCCTGGATGGTTCGGAAAAGGGCGTCATGTTCCAGATGGTGACAGGTGAAAAGTGGAAAGAACTGAAATACGGGCTGCAGAGAAAAATGCAGATTGATGTTCCGGGAGTGGGGATTGCATTTCTGATCCCTGTAAGCAGTATGGGTGGCAAAAAAGCGCTGAATTATCTGATAAACGGACAGGATTTTATAAAAGGAGAGGAATCATCATTGAAAGACACAAAGTATGAATTGTTGGTAGTAATTGCCAATCAGGGGTATACAGAGTTGATCATGGATGCGGCAAGAGAGGTTCACGCCGCAGGCGGAACTGTGATCCATGCCAGAGGTACGGGTGCAGAACATGCAGAGAAATTCCTGGGCGTGACGCTTGTGCCGGAGAAAGAGATGGTCTTTATCGTAGTGCGGAAAGACCAGAAGAATGATATCATGCGTGCCATCATGGATAAGGCGGGGCTGGAATCCAAGGCAAGGTCCATTGTTTTCTCTCTGCCGGTTACCGATACTGCGGGCATGCGCCTGATGGAAGAAATAGAAGAATAAACCAATGAAAAATTCTGCCCATTTCCCATATCAGTGAGATGGGCAGTTTCTTTGCTTTGCAGACCGTCTATAGGCGAAGAATTTCGAGAGGCGCCCCCTTTTTGTTACATAATAGTTAAGAAAAAATTAATACATGGTTTTTGAAACTACATATTGTAATATTATGTAGTGTATGATATAATCAGAATGAAAAAACTTGTATGTGACAGCGTGCAGCTATGTTTTGACAGAAAGGAAGTTTTGATTATGGCAGATTATATCATCAGCTGTTGCTCTACAGCAGATCTGACGAGGGAGCACTTTGAAAAGAGAGAGATTCATTACATATGTTTCCATTTTGAACTGGATGGAAAACAATATACAGATGATTTGGGAAAATCCATCGGTTTTCACGACTTTTATCAGACGATGGTGAATGGAGCCGAGACGAAGACTTCTCAAGTGAACGCCCAGGAGTATAAGGAATATTTTCAGCAGTTTCTGGAGGCAGGTAAGGACATTCTGCATGTGAGTCTGTCCAGCGGTATTTCCGGATCGTACAACTCTGCCATGATTGCCAAGGCAGAATTAGAGGAGAAATATCCGGACAGAAAGATTTATGTGGCGGATTCTCTCGGAGCCTCCTCCGGTTTTGGGCTGCTTATGGATAAAGTGGCAGATCTGAGGGACCGGGGAATGGGCATTGATGAATTGTACATTTGGGTCAATGAGAACAGGCTGAAGCTTCATCACTGGTTTTTCTCGTCGGATCTGACTTTTTTTGTGAAGGGTGGCAGAGTTTCAAAGACCTCGGGTTTTGTGGGAACTCTGCTGAGCATCTGTCCTTTGCTCAATGTTGACAATCGGGGATGTTTGATCCCAAGACATAAGATCAGGACGAAGAAAAAGGTTATCAGAGCAATTGTAGACAAGATGGAGGAACACGCGCAGGACGGATTGGCTTATTCCGGAAAATGCTACATCTCCCAGTCTGATTGTTACGAGGATGCCAGAGCAGTGGCAGATCTTGTGGAAGAAAGATTCCCGAACCTAGATGGTAAAGTTGAGATCAATCATATCGGAACTACCATCGGAAGCCATACCGGACCGGGAACGGTTGCCCTGTTTTTCTGGGGTGATGAGAGAGGAGAATAATTATTTCAGAATCATGAGAGCGTAAGAATGCACATGCCGGATGAGTTGCGGACCGGCATGTGTTTTGTCTTTTGGGAGAAGTGCGGCCTTTGCTGCCGAAAAGAAGATTTTGATAAAGAAAAGCACGGTTTCGGAAGGAATATGCTTGTTATTCCGGGGGGGATGTGATAAAGTAAAGATATCTGATAACTTAATCTGCGGATGTATCAGTCATCCGATCTTAACAGTTCCGGCATTTCGCCACAAGTTTCAGAAGCGATAACAGTATGGAATAAAAGGAGGGATGCCTTTGAGGGTGGTTTAATGTCCTGAAAACAGGTTATGATATGCTTGGTTCTCATAAATTGTATGAGAATCCGATAAAAAAGGATTGACAAATGCGAACAAATGTTTTATTCTATTAAAAACAGAACATTTGTTCCTTGCAGAGAAGGAGATTTCGTATGGATAACAATGAGAAACTGAAAGCACTTGACGCGGCGCTCAATCAGATTGAGAAGCAGTATGGTAAGGGAGCGGTTATGAAGCTGGGAGATCCCTCCGCTCAGATGAATGTAGAGACCATTCCTACAGGTTCTTTGAGTCTTGATATCGCGTTAGGATTAGGTGGTATTCCAAAGGGCAGGATTGTAGAGATTTACGGTCCGGAGTCCAGTGGTAAGACCACGGTTACCTTACATATGATCGCAGAAGTGCAGAAGAGAGGCGGTATTGCAGGCTTTATTGATGCAGAACATGCTCTTGATCCTGTCTATGCAAAGAATATTGGTGTAGATATAGACAACCTTTACATTTCGCAGCCGGACAATGGAGAACAGGCGCTTGAGATCACAGAGACCATGGTGCGTTCCGGTGCTATTGATATTATTGTTGTTGACTCGGTAGCGGCACTGGTTCCCAAGGCTGAGATAGACGGAGATATGGGTGACTCCCATGTGGGTTTGCAGGCGCGTTTGATGTCGCAGGCACTGCGCAAACTGACTGCTGTTATCAGCAAGTCCAACTGTACGGTTATCTTTATTAACCAGCTCCGTGAAAAGGTTGGCATTATGTTTGGTAATCCGGAGACTACTACCGGTGGCCGTGCACTGAAGTTCTATGCTTCCGTGCGCATGGATGTCAGGAGGATTGAGTCCCTCAAGCAGGGCGGCGAAGTGATCGGTAACCGTACCCGCGTGAAGGTTGTTAAGAACAAGATTGCTCCTCCCTTTAAAGAGGCAGAATTTGACATTATGTTTGGTGAGGGTATTTCTGTTGCCGGAGATATATTGGATCTGGCAGCCAGTATCGATGTTGTGAACAAGTCCGGTGCCTGGTATGCTTATGAGGGCAATAAGATCGGTCAGGGCCGTGAGAACGCCAAACAATATCTGCGGGACAACCCAGCAGTAATGGAGGAAGTGGAGCAGAGGGTAAGAGCACACTTCGGCTTAAATGACGGGCAGAGCCGGGATGACCGTGAGTGACAGGTGAGTAAGTGCCATGACTGTGACAGGGATTACGGAAATTACAAAATCCCGCTGTAAAATTGAGATTGATTATCAATTCGCCTTTGTGTTGTACAAAGGCGAATTGCGTCAATACCGTTTGCAGGAAGGGGAAGAATTAGAGGAAGACGCATACCGGGAGATCATGGATGAGGTCTTGCCCAAGCGCGCGAAGCTTCGCTGTATGAATCTGATGCAGAGCAGAGAATACACGGAAGCACAGCTTCGCGAGAAACTGAAACAGGGATTATATCCGGAAGAGGCTATAGACGCGGCAATCGGATATGTGGCTTCCTTTCGCTATTTAGATGACTTGAGATATGCAGAGGATTATATCACTGCCCATGAGTCGGCCAGAAGCCGGATTAGAATAGAACAGGATTTGTTACGGAAGGGCGTTCCCGGGGCTATTATTGAACAGGCCTGGCAGAAATGGGAGGCCAAGGGTGGCGTGCAGGATGAAGCTTCTATGATTCGTGCCCTGTTGGAAAAAAAGAATTATAATCCTGATGTGTCAGATTTTAAGGAAAAACAGCGCTTATATGCATTTTTAACAAGAAAAGGGTTCTCTTTGGAACAGATATGTCATGTGCTGAATGCAGAGTGGTAAGATGAAATATAAAATTACCAAAATTGTGGCGAAAGTTTATACTTTTGCTTGACATATCGACGAAATGAGTTTAGAATTTAAGTGTTGTGAATTGCTTGTTAGAATGTTTTACTATGTCCTGCTTGCGGGCGGGACAGTACATACATTCCAAGATCAGATGTTTGTACAATGATAATTTTATAAGGAGGTGCACCTGTAGCGATGATGGGTTATGTTATCACTGCATTGGTCACCCTCGTTTTAACTTCCGTAATTACTGCCGTTGTTACTACCATGTATCAGAAGAAGGTTACAGCGACTACTATTGGCAATGCGGAAGACAAGGCGAGAGAAATTATTGATGAAGCTCTTAAGACTGCTGAGACAAAGAAGCGCGAAGCTTTGCTTGAGGTAAAGGAAGAGTCCATTCGCACCAAGAATGAGCTGGACAAGGAAATCAAGGAGAGAAGAGCCGAGGCGCAGCGTTATGAACGCAGGATTCAGCAGAAGGAAGAGAACATCGATAAGAAGGCTGATGCACTGGAAAAGCGTGAAGCAGGACTCGCAGCAAGAGAGGAATCCCTGAACAAGATGAAAGTGGAGATCTCTAAGCTGAACGAGCAAAGGTTACAGGAACTGGAGCGAATTTCCGGATTAACCTCTGAACAAGCAAAAGACTACTTATTGAAAATTGTTGAAGATGAAGTAAAGCATGAAACGGCTGTGATGATCAAGGAGCTTGAGAGTCGCGCCAAAGAAGAAGCAGACAAGAAAGCCAAGGAATATGTGGTGTCTGCTATTCAGAGATGTGCTGCAGACCACGTCTCTGAGACAACCATTTCAGTTGTGCAGCTTCCCAATGATGAGATGAAGGGAAGAATTATCGGTAGAGAAGGACGTAATATCCGCACTCTTGAGACTATGACCGGAGTGGATCTGATCATTGATGATACACCGGAAGCAGTCATCCTGTCAGGATTCGATCCAATCCGTCGTGAAGTGGCAAGAATTGCTCTTGAGAAGCTGATCGTGGATGGACGTATTCATCCGGCAAGAATTGAAGAAACAGTTGAGAAGGCACAGCGTGAAGTAGAAGTAATGATTAAAGAAGAAGGTGAAGCTGCTACATTGGAAGTCGGTGTGCATGGCATTCATCCGGAGCTTGTGAAATTACTTGGAAAGATGAAGTTCAGAACCAGTTATGGTCAGAATGCATTGAAGCATTCCATTGAAGTGGCACAGCTGTCAGGCTTGCTGGCTTCCGAGATGGGGCTGGATACCAGACTTGCAAAGCGTGCCGGTTTGTTGCATGATATTGGTAAGGCTGTTGACCATGAGATGGAAGGATCTCATATTCAGCTGGGTGTTGAACTTTGTAAAAAATACAAAGAGAATGCTACAGTTATCAATGCTGTTGAATCTCACCACGGTGACGTAGAGCCCACATCCCTGATTGCATGTATTGTACAAGCTGCTGATACAATCTCTGCTGCAAGACCGGGAGCTAGAAGGGAAACATTGGAAACCTATACTAGCAGATTAAAACAATTAGAAGATATTACAAACAATTTCAAAGGTGTAGACAAATCTTTTGCTATTCAGGCAGGTCGTGAAGTTCGTGTTATGGTAGTTCCTGAGCAGATTTCAGATGCCGATATGGTACTGATGGCTCGCGATATTTCCAAGCAGATTGAAGCTGAATTGGAATATCCCGGACAGATCAAGGTTAATGTGATCAGAGAGAGCCGCGTAATTGATTATGCTAAGTAATCGCCATAAACAGTTTGAATGACATGAAAATTTAATAATGACAAAAGACCGTATCTGTTTGGTACGGTCTTTTATTGTGCATTTTTGGATAATTCCACAATTTGCCGCAGACCAAAGAAATACAGAGAATTAATTCAATGACTAAATTAATTAAAAAATTCTTGTGTTCCCAAGAAATTTATAGTATGATTAGCGTCATAAATATAATAAATGGTTATGGAAGAGACTATGGAGGAAGCATGAAAGCGTACAAGAACTTGAACAAAGAAGAATTACTGTCATTACAGGCGGAGTTGCAAGCAGCTTACGAAGATGCCAAAGGAAAAGGTCTGAAGCTTGATATGTCAAGAGGTAAGCCGGGGGTATCTCAGTTGGATATGGGAATGGACCTTTTTGATACATTGAATTCTGCTAGCGCGATGAAAGCATCTGATGGAATGGATGTGCGCAATTACGGCGATATGGATGGAATTCCGGAAGCAAAACAGTTGATGGCTGACATGATGGGTGTGAAGGCTGAGAATGTGATCATTTGCGGCAATGCCAGTCTTACGATCATGTATGATACGGTTTCCCGATCCATGACCCATGGTGTGTGTGGCTGTACGCCCTGGTGTAAGCTGGACAAAGTAAAGTTCCTGTGCCCTGCTCCCGGATATGACAGGCACTTTGCGATTACGCAACATTTTGGCATTGAGATGATTACTGTTCCCATGACTCCCCAAGGACCTGATATGGATATGGTTGAGCGCCTTGTGGCAGAAGATGAGTCAATCAAGGGCATCTGGTGTGTGCCCAAGTATTCCAATCCTCAGGGCTATTCCTATTCTGACGAGACTGTCAGAAGGTTTGCGGCGCTGAAGCCTGCAGCAAAGGATTTCCGAATTTACTGGGACAATGCATATGTGATTCATCATCTGTACGAAGATAGGCAGGATCAGATTTTGGATATTTTGTCTGAATGTGACAAGGCCGGTAACCCTGACATGGTATATGAGTTTAGTTCTACTTCAAAAGTGAGCTTTGCGGGCGCCGGTATATCGGCAATCGCATCTTCCGAGGCGAATCTGAACGAAATGAGAAAGTCCATGACGATTCAGACCATCGGTCACAACAAGGTAAATCAGCTGCAGCATGTCCGTTATTTCAAGGACATCAATGGCATTATGGCACATATGAAGAAACATGCAGATATCATGCGCCCGAAGTTTGAGGCAGTACTTGATACTTTGGAGAAGGGTCTTTCCGGATTAGATATCGGTACCTGGACCAATCCAAACGGCGGTTATTTCATTTCCTTTGAGTCGATGAATGGCTGCGCCAAAGCCATCGTGCAGAAATGTAAGGATGCAGGTATGGTACTGACCAAAGCAGGAGCTACTTATCCGTACGGTACAGATCCTAAAGACAGTAATATCCGCATTGCACCTTCTTTCCCCAGTGCTGAGGAGATGAAGCAGGCGGCAGATCTGTTCGTGCTCTGCGTGAAACTGGTAAGTGTTGACAAGCTTTTGGAGAATTTTTAATGGCAGAAGAATTTAAAAGGCTAAAAAGAGAGCTGGTAGCCAAGGGACATATCATTGATTATTATCATGATACTATGCGGATTCCCAACGGTAATATAGCTGTCTGGGATTTCATCAAGCACAACGGTGCCGCAGCTGTAGTGGCAGTGCGGGACGATGGTAAGCTTTTGATGGTGCGCCAATACCGCAATGCTTTGGAACGGGAGACCTTGGAGATACCGGCTGGGGGATTGAATGGTCCCGATGAGCCGACAGCAACAGCTGCAGCCAGAGAGCTGGAGGAGGAGACGGGTTATCGTTGCGGGACGTTGGAGTTTCTTATGACGATCCGGACGACAGTTGCTTTCTGCGATGAGAAAATAGATATTTATCTTGCCAGGGATCTGACACCCGGTGTCATCCATCCGGATGAGGATGAATTTATCAATGTGGAAGCATATTCGGTGGAAGAACTGACCGCTATGGTCTATGAAGGAAAGCTTCAGGACTCCAAAACGGTGGCTGCAATTCTTGCCTATGCCCACAGATACTGCCGAGAATAATATATAACGTAAAATGATGACGGAACTGCTTCTGTGCAGTTCCGTTTTTGCATATATATAGACAGTGGCCGCAATTGTCGGGAAGGACAGACGGTCTGCATCGGTATATGGCAGGTGATGAAAATGCGAATTGGCAGTAAAAGAATAAACATAAGTGGCAGTCTTCCCCTTTTATACCTTATTGCGGCAGGTGTGATACTGGGGATTTTGCTGATGAATCTTGGACGCAAAACATTGTTTCAGGAGACCGGACTTCTGGATCAGGAATCACTCTATCACATGAAATATATGACAGTAGACAACAATGCGCTTTTTTGGTATGTACTTTGCATGCGTTTAAAAAGTACCGTGGTTTTGGCAATCCTTTCCACCACTTATCTTGGGCTTGCGGCAGTATGCGTTGCGGCTGTTGGTTGGGGAACCGGCGCAGGAATGTTTTTGACTGCGGCGTTTGTGAGGTACGGTGTCAAGGGAATAGTATTGGCAATAACGTCAGTGTTTCCTCAGTATCTCCTCTACGGTCCGGCCTGTTTTTTTCTCATGCGGTGGTGTGAACAGATTTGCAGAGCAATCTACTTTGAAAAAGGAAGACAGCTTACCGGTAAACAGGTGTTTCTGACGAAACTACTGCAATTATTAGGCGTTATGGCAGTTGTGATCATAGGGGCCGTGCTGGAAAGTTATGTAAATCCGTCACTTCTCAAAAAACTTTTGAAAAATTTTTAATACGAAATTACAACATATTGTATTCATATTCAAGAATGGTTCCGATATTTTGTGGATTCGTCAAAACCCCACAAAAATCGGGAAAAAATGGTGAAATTGGTCATTGCTTTTCCGTTAAAATGTGATTATAATAGAATTCTACGGCTCTGAAAAAGAGGCGTTGGGGAGTGGGAAAGGCAAGGAAAGGTCATGGAGAAGGCGATAGACCGGTTTATTTCATATTTACATAATGTTAAGAGGACTTCGAACAATACGGAGTTGTCCTATCGCAGAGACCTTAATAAACTGCGTTCTTTTCTTTCTCTTCGTGGCGTTGAGGAAGTGGCTGAGATAAGAGAAGAAGATTTGCGGGACTTTGTGCAGGTATTGGAGAGGAAGCAGTTCAAGGCAGCTACTATCTCAAGGCACATTGCGTCTACAAAGGCGTTTTGCCACTTTCTGTATCAAGAGCAGATGGTGACGGTGGACCTTTCTGAGAAACTTCATGCCCCCAAGGTGGAGAAGCATATCCCGGAGATTATGACAGTGAAAGAAGCCGACAGTCTTCTTGAGCAGCCGACGGTGGATACTCCCAAGGGGATGCGTGACAAGGCGATGCTGGAATTATTGTATGCTACCGGTATTCGTGTCAGTGAGCTGATTACACTGAAGCTGACAGATGTCAATCAGAGGCTTGGATATATTGTTTGCCGCGACGGCAATAAGGAGCGGACCATACCTTTTGGCACCAAGGCCAAGCAGGCGCTGGCCTTCTATCTGAAGAACGGAAGACATGTACTTTTACAGGATGACCAAACAGATGCCTTGTTTGTCAATTGTTCCGGGCAGCCGATGAGCCGGCAGGGATTCTGGAAGCTGATTAAATCTTATGCCAGACAGGCAGGGATCCAGACAGAGATCACACCGCATACCTTGAGACATTCCTTCGCGGTGCATTTGGTGGAGAATGGTGCCGACCTTCGCAGTGTGCAGGAGATGCTGGGTCATTCTGATATCTCCACTACGCAGATGTACGCCTCTATGTCACAGAATCGGTTGAGGGAAGTTTATGCTAAGTCGCATCCCAGAGGATAAAGTAAAGATTTAAAGTTCTGCCCTATCTGTGGCAGAACTTTTTTGTTGCGATGGAGGGTCTTGTGTGATAAAATGAGATATGTATGATTGGGCGAATTCTGACCAGTTTGACGGAAGCCTGTCAACTTGTCATTGTTACGAACCTTGTGTGCAGAAAGGATAAGCCGATGTTAGAATTAAGCGTGATAGTTCCTGTTTATAATATGGCGAAAGACGGTAATCTTGACTACTGCATTCATTCTTTGGTGAATCAGACCCTACAGAATATGGAGATTATAGCTGTTGATGATGCATCTACGGATGATTCGCTTAAGATCCTTCGGGAGTTTGAGAAAAAGTATCCCGGACGGGTTAAGGCGGTTGCATCCCCGGAGAACAGGAAGCAGGGAGGCGCAAGGAATCTGGGACTGCGGGAAGCGCAGGGACGCTACATTGGCTTTATGGATGCGGACGACTGGGTTGTTGAAGATCTTTTTGAGCGAATGGTGGAGCTTGCAAAGAGCACGGGAGCAGATGCTGTGGGAACGGATATGTGCAGGGTCTATGAGCACACCATGGTTCCCACCCAGAGAGAATCGTGCAATCTGCTGAGTCAGACAGGAGTATGGGACCATGAGAAAAGAAAAGAGTACCTATTACATCCCGGCCCCTTAAGTACGAAGATTTATAAAAGAGAAATTTTCTTTGACAAGGAATTTCAATTTCCCGAGCATATGCAATATGAGGACAATGCTACATTTCTTGAATTAGGAATGCGGATCGGACATTTTGAACATATACCGGAGGCCAATGTCTTTTACTATCAGCACGGCGATTCCACGACACATCACATTGATATGAAAAAGTGCCGGGACCGTCTGGAGGCAATGCGCATCATGCTGAAGTATGCCAGAGAAAACGGGGCATTGGAAGAGTTCCGGGATGTGGTAGAATTTCATTTCAGTAATCTGTTTTACCGGAACACTTTGTTTTCTTACATGCAGAGTGATCTTAGGAAAAGCATGAGTTTTGTCAGGGATTTGGGCAAGGAAATGATGGCCACCTTCCCTGATTTCCGCCAAAATTCTTATTACAATCAAAATGTGAATGAGTATGAACAGAAACTGATCAACTTACAGTTGAAATCCACACTTGCTTTTATGATCATTTTCAAATTAAAAATGATATCCAGAAAGATCAGGAGCAAGAAAGCACAATAATCAGGAGGAAAACGATAAAATGAAGAAAGTAATTGTTGCCATTGGTGCACATTTGGACGATATTGAATTGGCTGCAGGAGGTACTTTGGCAAAGGCGATCCGTGACGGTCACGATGTTCATATGATCGTTATGAGTCAGTCCGGTTACTCTAATTATGACGGAAAGGTTATGAGAACCAATGAGGCTGCCATGCAGGAAGGCAGGAATGCGGCCAGGGTTTTGGGATGTAAAGATCTGGAAATTCTGGATTTCAGCAATAAGGACATTGCTTATGATTCCAGAGCAGTGGAAGCGATAGAGAAAAGGCTTAACATTATCAAACCTGACATCATTTTTACACACTGGCCTTTTGACACACATCAGGCCCATGTGGCAGTTGGTAAGTCTACTATTTCTGCGGCAAGACGCTTTAATACCATTTACTTTTTTGAACCCATCTCTCCTTCCGGAAGATCCTATGTGGGATTCCGCCCTCAGCTGTATGTGGATATCACTGATGTGATCGACAGAAAGATTGCGGCCCTTGATGAGCATGTGACGGAGAAGAATAAATATGGTGACTATTGGATTCGCGGTGTAGAGGCGAGAGCTGCATTCCGCGGATATGAAATGGGCAGAATGTACGGAGAAGCATTCGAGGTCTTGAGAGAGGAACTGGTGCTGTAACCATGAGTGAATTAAAGGAATTCTTTTGCGTAGATGCGTCAAAATATGATGAGACCAAGCACTTTCAGGTAGTCCGCCCTGCAAGTCTTTCCAATCCGCAGAACAATGCGGTCATGTTTGTGACAGAAGGTTTTTTACAATACTGGGAGGCAGTGCTGCGTGTGAAAGAGTGTATTGTGATCTGGCCGGAGAATCATCCGGTTCCGGAAGAGCTTGCCAAGAGACATGCAGTGATCCTTTCGAAAGAACCGCGTTACGGATTTGCTGAGTTTTTCCACGAAAACCATGTAACCTACAATACCATGCCAAAGCCTTATGGCGTGGAGAACGGTGCTATGATCTGTGAAGGTGCCGAGATCGGAGAGGGAACGGTTATTTTCCCGGGAGCTTATGTGGACGGCGATGTGAAGATCGGCAAGAATTGTTACATTGCATCCGGTGTCCGGCTTGTGGGCAGTGTGAACATCGGTGATGACTGCATCATTCGTGAAAACACAGTGATTGGTTCTGACGGCCTGACCACCCGCAGAAATGCGGAGGGAAAGATCATTACGATCCCTCAGTTTGGCGGTGTTGTCATTGAAGACAATGTGCAGATCGGTGCAAACAGTGTTGTGTGTAAGGGCGCCATAGATAATACCGTTATCGGAAGCGGCAGCCGGATCGATAATTGTTCTTTTATTTCCCACAATGTTAAGATGGGAAGAGATACGATCGTGGTCGGAGAGGTTTTGATGATGGGAAGCTCATCTACGGGAGAAAGAGCTTACCTTTCGGGAAATGTCGTGGTTCGGGACGGTGTGTCGATCGGAAAGGATGCCCTCGTGGGTATGGGATCCGTTGTTACCAAGAATGTACCTGACGGCGTTACAGTCAAAGGTAATCCTGCAAGATAGATGATCAGTGGATAGCATTGCGAAAGAATATAAGATTTCTAATAGAAAGACGGAGTATATGATGTTGGTCATATACTCCGAAATTCTTTTATATACTTATATGCCGAAAAGATTTATGATACGTGCTCGGCGATGTAGTAGAGAAGCTCTTCGGAAGCTTCCCAGCCAAGACAGGGGTCGGTGATGGATTTGCCATAGACACCGCCGCCGACTTTCTGGCAGCCTTCCACGATGTAGCTCTCGATCATAAAGCCTTTTACCAGCTTGTGGATATCCGGATTCAGTTTGCGGCTGTGCAGAACTTCCTTGGTAATGCGGACCTGCTGCTCGAACTGCTTGTTAGAGTTAGAGTGGTTGGCATCGATGATACAAGCAGGATACTTCAGATCCAAATGATTATACATATCCAGCAGGCGGTTCAGATCTTCGTAATGATAGTTGGGCTGACTCTGACCGTGTTTGTTGGTGGCGCCACGAAGAACAGTGTGCGCCAGTTCGTTGCCGTTGGTTTTCACCTCCCAGCCTCTGTAAATGAAGGAGTGAGGATGCTGCGCTGCGTAAACAGAGTTGAGCATAACTGCAAAGTCGCCGCTGGTAGGGTTCTTCATACCTGCAGGGATGTCAAATCCACTGACAGTCAGGCGATGCTGCTGGTCCTCCACGGAACGTGCGCCGATTGCAACATAGGAGAGAATATCGTCCACATAGCGCCAGTTCTCGGGATAGAGCATCTCGTCTGCAGCGGTGAGCCCTGTCTCCTCGATGGCACGGATATGCATTTTTCTCATAGCGATCAGACCTGCAAGAAAATCAGGCTGTTTCTCCGGATCGGGCTGGTGCACGATGCCTTTATAGCCTTCGCCCGTGGTGCGGGGCTTGTTGGTATAGATTCTGGGGATCAGGATCAGCTTGTCCTTTACCTTGTCATTCACTTTTGCCAGTCTGTTCACATAATCGCAGACGGAATCTTCATTATCTGCAGAGCAGGGACCGATAACAACCAAAAGCTTGTCGCTTTCTCCAGTGATCACTTTACGGATCTCGCGGTCACGCTCTTTTTTTAATTCCACCAGGGCAGAGGGGAGTTTATACTGTTCCTTAATCTCTTCCGGTGTAGGTAATTTTTTGATAAATTCAAAACTCATGCTGTCACAATCCTTTCTGCTATAATTTCAAATCTTTTTTATTATAGTACAAGTTGTCGGAACGTGCAAGCAAAAAGATGGATCCGAAACTATGCAATTGACAATCATATTATTCAAAAGTAAAATGATAATATAGTATTTTTGTTTTTAAAAAATGAAAAAGCAGTTGTCAATGCGGAATGGGCTATATGATCCATTTCCTTTCAACAGGAGTGTCATATTATGAAAAAGAATCATATTACGGGAACAGAGAAAGAGCAGATGATCCTTGACTTGCGCAGGCGGTTGGACTGGTATGCCAATGAAGCTGCTCCGGAAGAGTATAACGAGGCGGAAGTGGCGGCTATCCAAGAACTTTTGGGAATATTGTGCCCGGAGATGGCAGAAAAGGAGAAGACGGAAAAGAGTCTCAGTGGATTCTGGAAAACCTATGGGATCCGCAAAAGCGTTCGCTTGGAAAAATACAAACTGCGGTCGGGTGAAGTGAGCCTTGCAGACTACCCGGAGGACGCGGAGAGCGAAGAGAACGGCGAGAACGCCGGGACAAAGAAAAAGACCTATCGTTTCTTCCGCCGTACCGGTATGTACAAGGGCGTTGTTGCAGCTGCACTGGTGGTGGCGCTGTTTATTGGCGGAACAGCGGGAGCCTATGCGCAGAAGAGTGGTGTATTTTATTGGCTGAAGAAGGATAAGAGCGGAACAGAAATGCTGGTTGCACCGGAGAATATGAATGATAGCATGAATTTCGGTGTAAATATGCGATACAATACGGTTGAAGAAATACCAGAGGAGTATAGGGGTTATACGTGGAAACCAGAGGTAATCCCTGAAGGGTTGGAATTTGCTCATTATGAAGTGGTGAAATCTAAGCAATGGGACAGGTTGCTGTGTTTATATAGAAATGTTAGAGAGGAGGTAAGGCTGGAAATTCTCAGCAAAATATTTAAACAAGATGCAGAATATTACTTGCAAAGAAATGATTTATATAAATTTTTATGTTCAAAAGAATATAATGGAGTAACTCTAGAGTTTTTTAAAAAAGTAAGTGAGGGTGAGAGTGAATATATGGCATGTTTTTATTATAATCATGTGCAATATATAGTTCAAGGAAATTTAGATTTAACGGAAATAGAAAAACTTGCGTATGAGTATTGCAATGATGTAGTAAAATGATTTCATGGAATATCTTTTAAATTATTTTAAAATAATTTAAAATAATTTGTAACCTTTTGCCGTCTTAAATACATATATATATGAAAGGACAAACAAAAAAGGACTTTTATGGAGGGCAAAAGATGAAAAGACGAGTTAAAAGAGCGATTTGTGCAGCGTTATTATCTGTATTAATGTTAAGTAGTTATACCATGGAAATATTTGCGGCGTCCCCACAAGACACTAATGCGGCAGAAGTTGTTCAGATGGAAACTCAGGTGGTTGCTTATACACAGCTGCCGGAAGTGGTACCATATGCTACAACTTTTGTGGATGCATCTATTTCTGTTAGCTTCAGTAGTGAAGGAATGCATATTACTATTTGCACCGGTATGAATGATATCGCTTCTGTAGTAGGAGTAAAAGATATTGTAGTAGAAAGAAAATCCGGTTGGTTCAGTTGGGAAACCGTCGCAGTGGCAAGCGGAGGTGAATATTATAATGAAACAACAATTGTCTGCAGCATGACCTACACCGGAGCCGTTGTAGGCGAGACTTATCGTGTCAGCTGCGTACATTACGGAGATGTTGATGGCTACAGAGAACTGGAGAGCCGAACAAGCGGTTATAAGTGCCAGTACTAGTACTTAGCCGCAATGCCGGAATGATAGATTCCGGTCAAACTAGTGCCCGCAATCAGATATACCGGCCTGGTCCTTTCCTCGATATTGGTCTGTTGAGGTGGTCGGGTGTCTGTGAGTATTTACACATTGCGTAAGCGGTGTGTAAGGGATAAATACATTTTTGTATTTGCTGTTACCTCTTTGCTGTGCTTTCAGCGGCACAGCGGGAGGCGGACAGTAAATAACAAAATCCTTTGTCGGTATCTTCCGACGGAGAAACATGTTTTAAAATTCTGTAAAGAATAAAGGCACTTATCATTTTAGTGGGTGGGTTCAGAAACTGTTGAGTATACTGCGGCTTGACAGATGAAATAGTGTAACCGTAAAAACTTCGTTCCCCTGACATGGAAGTGGTTGCCTATTTAGGGATTTGATAAGTGTTACAACTGAATATGGTGAGAGCGATACATTAGACATCCGCCATAGGAGGCGGGCAAAGCATGTGTAAAGAATTGGGGAATTCGACCGGCTATTATAGAAAAATGGGGTGTTTTGAGAGGCGCATACAGGTGCCGTTAGGATCAGACATTCAGGGGATAGGTGGATGAATGGTGTATAGCTTTTTATAAAAAGGTCTGTGGCAGAAGATTTTCTGTCGCGGATCTTTTTGTTACATATATATGTCACAGAATAATGGAATCCTATTTGACAAAATAGTTGATATGTGGTACTATACAATACACAAATGACAAAAAAGTCACTTCTTTTGTTTCTTGGGATTCTCCGGATATTTCATCCATTTTTCCTGAAACGATGATTGCAAATGATAAACAGTCAATAAGTATATTTACAAACGTTAATAATCGTGTTATCATGAGGAGGAAGGGATGGCAGAAAAGGATTTATCCCAGAAGGCCCTGCAAGCATTTCCGGATGTGTTTGCGGACATATTTAATGCACTCTTGTTTCGGGGTGAGACGGTGCTGACTCCGGACTGTTTAAGGCAGATTGACACAGAAGGAGTTGTTCTTTCGGATGGTGGCCCTTGGAAGCAACTGTATAGGGATGTGTTTATGGAGCACACTGTGACCGGAATACGATATTTAATTTTAGGGATCGAGAACCAAAGTGACGTGGATGATATGATGCCACTTCGATGCATGGGGATTGATTATGCTGCTTATGAGAAGCAAAGGAAACATCTTGCGCTTCAAGGGTGTCAAGCTCGTGGTAAAAAGTCAGGGCCCGGGAAGGTGAGGAGGAAGGGGAAATTAATTCCTGTAATCACATTGGTGATCTATTATGGGAAGAGACGTTGGAGCGGTCCTTTGGATTTGCGGAGTATGTTGGAAATGCCGAGTGACAAAGAATATCCGGGCGTGAAAGATTTTATTCAAAATTATGGAATTAATTTATTTTCGGTTAGGGATTTGACAGAAGAAGAAGCAAAACGGTTCCGGTCAGATTTTAAATATCTAGTCAGATATATCAGAAATTATAGGGATCCGGAGCAACAGTTAAAGGAACTTTGCCAAGGGACAGAGGTTATGACGCATGTTACAGAGACAATGCTTGCGCTTCAAGCATTGTCGAATGACAGGAGATTTGCGCAGATTGCGCAGATCGGTGCGCAAAGGGAGGAGAATAGTATGTGTAGGATGCTTGATTTGCTGGAAGCAAGAGGAGAAGCAAGAGGAGAAGCAAGAGGTACAATCTCCATGTGTCGTGAATTTGGATTAACCAAGGAGGAAGCAATTTCCAGATTGTGTGAGAAATTGCGATTACAGAGGCAGGAAGCTGTGAATTATGTAGAGCTTTATTGGGAAAATGCATAGAAAGTACTTTACTTTTTGATAAAAAAGTACTAAACTATACTCACAGAAACTTCTGAGCAATAGAGAAAACGTTGACGAGAAGAGTAGGATGTGGAAGGCAACAGAGAGAACCGCCGGATGGTTATCCGTGCTGAAAGCGGTTTTACCGGAAACTGACGAAAACCATCTCCGAGTGGCTTTAATACAGCCCGGCAGCAGCCGTTATCTGCAAAATGAGTGGTTGTCCCATGCTTCGTGTGTGAGGATGACAAAGAGGGTGGAACCGCGTAGATGCTACGTCCCTTGCGATATTTCAGGATATTGCAAGGGATTTTTTGTTGCCCTGTCCGAATAAGGCAGAGGGATATGGGCATTTGTTACACTGCCGTAAAAGAAAGGAATCATGATATGAAAATTACATTAAAAGATGGCTCCGTTAAGGAGTATGCAGAGAGCAAGAGCGTCTTTGACATTGCCATGGACATCAGTGAGGGGCTGGCAAGAGCTGCCTGTGCAGGTCAGATCAATGGTAAGGTTGTGGACCTTCGTACCGTTGTTGAGGACGATTGTGAACTGAACATTTTAACTGCAAATGATAAGGAAGGTCTTGCAACCATTCGCCACACAACTTCCCATGTACTGGCTGAGGCTGTAAAGAATCTGTTCCCGGATGCAAAGATCACCATTGGGCCCAGTATCGAGAACGGCTTCTATTATGACTTTGATCATGCACCGTTTTCCAGAGAGGATCTTGATAATTTGGAAGCCGAAATGAAGAAGATCATTAAGAAGGGTGATAAACTGGAGAAATTTACGCTCCCCAGAGAAGAAGCAATCCGTTTTATGGAAGAACGTCAGGAGCCCTACAAGGTTGAGCTGATCAGAGATCTGCCGGAAGATGCTGAGATTTCCTTCTATCGTCAGGGAGATTTTGTGGACTTGTGTGCAGGACCTCATCTCATGAGCACCAAGGGAATCAAGGCATTTAAGTTAATTTCTTCTTCCGGTGCGTACTGGAGAGGTAAGTCTGAGAATGCAATGCTGCAGCGTATCTATGGTACTGCTTTTAACAAGAAAGAAGAATTGGCTGAGTATCTGGAGTATTTGGATAATATCAAGAACAGAGACCACAACAAGCTTGGCCGTGAGATGGAACTGTTTACCACAGTAGATGTGATTGGTCAGGGACTTCCGCTTTTGATGCCCAAGGGTGCCAAGATGATCCAGACGATGCAGCGCTGGATTGAGGATGAGGAAGAAAAGCGCGGATATGTGCGCACCAAGACTCCTCTTATGGCTAAGAGCGATCTGTACAAGATTTCCGGTCACTGGGATCACTACAAGGAAGGTATGTTCGTGCTGGGTGATGAAGAGGTGGATAAAGAAGTGTTTGCCCTTCGTCCTATGACCTGCCCCTTCCAGTATTATGTGTACAAAGCAAGCCAGAAATCCTATCGTGATCTGCCGCTGCGTTACGGCGAGACCTCAACGCTTTTCCGCAATGAGGATTCCGGTGAGATGCATGGTTTGACCCGTGTGCGCCAGTTTACTATTTCAGAAGGTCATTTGATTGTAAGACCTGATCAGATGGCAGAAGAGTTCAAGGGCTGTCTGGCATTGGCAAAATATTGTCTGGATACTCTGGGAGTGGGCGAGGATGTGACATATCGCCTGTCTAAGTGGGATCCTAACAATAAGGAAAAATACATCGGTGATGCGTCTGTCTGGGAGGAGACTCAGGGGCAGATTCGCCGCGTGTTGACAGAACTGGAAATTCCCTTCTTTGAGGAAGAGGGGGAAGCGGCCTTCTACGGTCCTAAAGTTGATATTCAGGCCAAGAACGTATACGGCAAGGAAGATACCATGATCACCATTCAGTGGGATGCCGTGTTGGCTGAGCAGTTTGATATGTACTATATTGATCAGAACGGTGACAAGGTGCGCCCCTATATCATTCATAGAACTTCCATGGGTTGCTATGAGAGAACACTGGCATGGTTGATTGAGAAATATGAGGGTAAATTCCCTACCTGGTTGTGTCCCGAGCAGGTGCGTGTGCTTCCTATTTCCGAAAAATATGCAGATTATGCATCTAAGGTGGAAACTGAACTTAAGAATAACGGCATTTTGGCAACTACTGACCAGCGTTCCGAAAAGATTGGATTTAAAATCAGAGAAGCCAGACTGGCGAAGGTGCCTTATATGCTGGTAGTAGGTCAGAAGGAAGAAGAGGAAGGTGTCGTATCCGTAAGAAGCCGTTTTGCAGGCGATGAAGGAGCGAAGCCTTTGGATGAGTTCATTGACCAGATCTGCAAGGAAATCCGCACCAAGGAAATCCGTAAGGTTGTGGTTGAGGAAGAGAAAAAGTAAAGAGCGAACAGACAAAATGATAAAAGCCGCTGGCTGCAAAACTGCAGTAAGCGGCTTTTGGCTTATTCCTGTTTGGGTTCGCAGGTCACATCACATTTTAGTCTCTTGAAGACTTTGCGGTCCACGGAGGAGAGCATGACGCTGGAATGTACCTGGCTGCCGTTTAACTTGGGTAGCTGGGCGAGCGCCAGTGCAGCGTCCTCATTGGTGGCGGCAGTGGCCGACAAAGCGATTAATACTTCGTCGGTGTGAAGCCTTGGATTCTTGCTGCCCAAAAACTGGGTTTTGAGAATCTGGATGGGCTCAATGGCGGATGGCGCGATAATGTGTTTGTCATGGTCAATGCCTGCCAAATATTTCAAAGTGTTTAACAGCACGGCAGCGCTGGGACCCAGCAGGTCTCCGGTCTTGCCGGTGATGATATGACCGTCCGGAAGTTCCAGAGCTACGGCAGGGGCGCCGGTCTCTATTTCGCGGGCCAAAGCAGCGGAAACGGTGCCGCGATTGTTGACGGTAAGCTGTTCCTGACGCATCAGAAGCTCAATTTTGAAGGCTTCTTCCTCTGTACGGGTGCCGTCAACCACGCCTGCTACAGCCTGATAATATCTACGGATGATCTCTTGCCTGGAGGCTTCTCTGCATGCTTCGTCGTCTATGATACAATTGCCGGCCATGTTAACCCCCATATCAGTGGGGGATTTATAAGGACTGCTGCCGTAAATCTTCTCAAAAATGGCATTCAGTACCGGGAAGATCTCCACGTCGCGATTGTAGTTGACAGTTGTCTTGCCATAAGCTTCCAGATGGAAAGGATCAATCATATTGATGTCATTCAGATCAGCGGTTGCAGCCTCATACGCGAGGTTTACCGGATGCTTCAGGGGCAGATTCCAGACAGGGAATGTCTCGTACTTGGCATATCCGGCGCGAACGCCGCGCTTGTGCTCGTGATAAAGTTGGGAGAGGCAGGTGCTCATCTTGCCGCTTCCCGGCCCCGGAGCAGTAACTACAACCAAAGGCTTGGTTGTCTCGATATAATCGTTTTTGCCGAAACCGTCCTCGCTGACAATAAGAGGAACATTGGCAGGATATCCGGGAATCAGATAATGCTTATAAACTTTGATCCCCATATTCTCTAAACGTCTTTTATACAATGTTGCGCTGTGCTGGCCGGAATATTTGGTCAGCACCACACTGCCCACATACAGACCGCGTGAGCGGAATTCATCTATCAGTCGGATGACGTCGTTATCATAAGTAATGCCGAGATCTGCGCGGACTTTATTCTTTTCGATGTCGGCAGCGCTGACTACCATGACGATCTCAGCCTGAGGAGCCAGCTGCATCAGCATCTGAAGCTTGCTGTCTGCTGCAAATCCGGGGAGCACTCTGGATGCGTGGAAATCGTCAAACAGCTTGCCGCCGAACTCCAGATACAGCTTATTATCAAACTGAGAAATACGCTCCATAATATGCTCGGACTGCATCTTAAGATATTGGTCGTTATCAAATCCAATTTTCATGTTAAGTGTACCTCTTGATCGTGAATGTGGTGAAGCGGACAAAACCCGCAAATATGCGGACAAAACCCGCAATCAAACGGGAAAAACCCGCAATCAAAAAGGCAGAGCCTCGAAAATGCTCTGCCTTTTCGAGGTCGCTTCGCTCGTCAAATGTCCAAGAGAACAGTTGTCCGGGCAAGCCCGGCAGCTGTTCTCTTGGACGCTTGACTCTGCCCTTTACGCATATTATATCACATTCCTTGTGGAATGGGAAATGGAATAAAAATTTTTTTTGTACATATTTACCGGAAAATGCGGGCATACTGTTTGCGCAGGCTTTGTGAGACTGTGTTATCAGTTTATGTTTTTGGTAAAAAAAGGAGGAAGAATATGGCAGCATTAAAGTGTATGGCGGAAAAGTGTACCTATAACAAGGACAGGCTTTGCAGTAAAGGTGACATTATGGTTGGCGGAAAGCATGCCGACAATACAGCTGATACCTGTTGTGAAAGTTTTGTTCAGAAAAGAGAGGGACAGGGTGCGTTTACCAGTTCCCTGGAGCATCCGAGCAAAATTATCAGCATCGACTGTGAAGCAGTAAAATGTGTTTATAACAGTAATTACAAATGTGTGGCTGAGCACGTGGATATTCAGGGCAGCGGGGCAAATGAAAGCAGGGAAACCGCTTGTGCAACTTTCAAAGAAAAATAAGTAGGAAGTATTGACTTTTGTATAGCCTGTATTGTATAGTTGACTGCAGTAGCTCAACTTTATGGTGCAGGCTATTATTGCGGAAAATGTTTAAAAAAAGTAAAAAAAACGTTGACAAATGCTTTTGTGCATGTTATATTAATTTAGCATGTAAATGCATGTGACAACCAAGCAGAGTATCCACTCTCACCTTACGGCAATCGGGCCAGTAAGCGTTCATGATGTTACAGCAGCCAGGACAGACATGGTCGGAAACTGTATGTGCGTAGAGAACAGGTGGATAGGTATGCTATCCACTTTTTTTATTTTCTTATGGAGGTGCAAGACCATTAGCGATTTAATGATTAACGAACAGATCAGAGATAAAGAAGTACGTCTGATTGGAGAAGAAGGTCAACAGCTGGGGATTATGTCCGCAAGGGATGCGCAGAAGCTGGCAGATGAGGCCGGTTTGGATCTGGTGAAGATCGCGCCTAACGCAAAGCCTCCCGTGTGCAAGATCGTGGACTATGGTAAGTTCAAGTATGAGCAGACCAGAAAAGAGAAGGAAGCCAAGAAGAAGCAGAAAGTCATCGAGATCAAGGAGATTCGTTTGTCTCCCAATATTGATACCAACGATCTGAACACCAAGATCAGTGCTGCAAGAAAGTTCCTGACAAAGGGAGACAGAGTAAAGGTAACGCTACGTTTTCGCGGTCGTGAAATGGCACATATGAACAACAGTAAGCACATTCTGGATGATTTTGCACAGGCACTTGCTGATGTTGCAGTAGTTGAGAAAGCGCCTAAGGTGGAAGGCAGAAGTATGACAATGTTTTTAACTGAGAAACGTTAACCCGTGCAGTTAAAATAGATTAAGGATAAGTTTAGGAGGAATTTGTTATGCCCAAAATGAAGACAAGCAGAGCAGCTGCAAAACGCTTTAAAGTAACCGGAACTGGTAAATTAAAGAGAAGCAAAGCTTATAAGAGCCATATCTTAACCAAGAAATCTACTAAGAGAAAACGTAATCTTAGAAAAGCTGCAATCACAGATGCAACCAACGTAAAGAATATGAAGAAGATTTTACCGTATTTATAATTCGGGTAAGGAGGAGATAAGACATGGCAAGAATTAAAGGCGGCTTAAACGCTAAGAAAAGACACAATAGAGTATTAAAACTGGCTAAAGGCTACAGAGGAGCAAGAAGCAAACAGTACAGAGTAGCTAAGCAGTCTGTTATGAGAGCTCTGACCAGCTCCTATGCAGGAAGAAAAGAGAGAAAGCGTCAGTTCAGACAGCTGTGGATCGCTCGTATCAACGCAGCAGCAAGATTGAACGGTCTTTCCTACAGCAAGTTCATGTACGGTCTGAAGCTTGCAGGCGTAGAGATGAACAGAAAAATGCTGGCTGAGATGGCTGTTAACGATGCGGCAGGTTTTGCCACACTGGCAGAACTGGCAAAGAGTAAACTGGCTTAATAAAGCTCACAAACCCCGGAAATATGGATATTTCCGGGGTTTTTTGGCGCGCTACTATTCACTTTTATCCGCTCACGGAAGGCAGGTTTCCCAGATTGTTGTTTTCGCTTCCGTCCGGCAAGGATTTCAGGTATTCGGAGTCTTTGCGGTGAGCGATACCTACGCCGCGGATCTCTCCGGATTTTGCCATGGCAACCCCCTCTTCCTTGGTGACGGAGGAACCGTCAGACAGCTGATATCCGGTGATCCGCCCACTTGTTTTTATTAATCCTACAATTTCTTTCGCATCAGACTTTGGCTTAGGTACCCGGTCAAGAGCAGCATATGCAAGCCTTGTGCCGAACTCTTTATTGTTTGTATCCATTTGGCCTCCTGTAATAATTCGGTAGTTTCGGTATCAGCCATAGTATCTGAAGGAAACAGGAAAATATACCGGTGTATCTTTCAAACTTTTCCGTCTTTGCAGGTTTGTTAAACTTTCTCATCTTTAGATTGCGCAACCCCATAAAAATAGGTATAATGTAAAGTGTCGGAAGGAAATCAAGCGGGCGCGAAGCGGCCATTTGATTTCACCCGACACTTTAGCGAGAAAGGCAGGGGCGAAGCCCCGCAGGCGCGGGAGCGCCGAGAGCGCGAAGCGCGGAGGAACCCATTTGGGAGGATTACGATATATGATAAAGTGCAGGAGGATGTTGGCTGTTGCATTGCTGATAGGGATTATGATGTGTCTTGGTGCCTGCGGCAGTTCCAATGAGTACATATCAAAAGGCATGCAGGCAATCAGGAATATGGAATATCAGGCTGCTTTGGAAAACTTTGAAGAGGCCCGCGTCAAGGGTGAAAATGAGCGCCTGATCAGCCGCGGTATGGGAATAGCCTATATGGGCCTTACGCAGTATTCTCAGGCCTCTGACTGTTTTGAGGCGGCATTGGAAAAGAGCAATGGTCTGTTGGAGCCGATGGACTATGATCTGAATTATTATCTTGCGTCTGCCTATGCGAAGGAGAACAGGTTACAGGAGGCAGAAGCCACCTATGATGCGATCCTGACCATGAAGCCTGAGGAGAAGGATGCACTTTTCCTGAGAGGAAATGTAAGGCTTGGACTGGGTAAAATGGAAGATGCTCTGGAAGATTTTGACAAAGTGACATCTTTGGATGCCAACAACTATGACAGAGCGATTCAGATTTATGAAGTGTTGGATTATTTTGGGATGAAAGAGGCGGGAAAGGAATATCTTCTTGCCGCCCTTCAGCGGGAAAATGTCAAGATATCGCCCTATGACAAGGGGCGGATGTACTACTATCTGGAAGAGTATCAGTTGGCTTACCTTGCTTTGGAAGAAGCGAGAAACGGTGGTGGCGCGGATGCGTATCTGTACCTGGGAAGAGCTTATGAAGCCACCGGAGACTACAACTATGCTTCCAGCGTTTACAATGCTTATCTGGCAAAAGATACTTCAAATGCAGAAATATATAATCAGCTGGGATTGTGTGAGATGGCAAAGGGAGAGTACGAGAAGGCCCTGATCGCCTTCCAGACAGGAATGACTGCGGAGAACAATAGTCTTCAACAGACCCTGGCATTTAATGAGATCGTGGCATACGAACATCTGGGAGAGTTTCAGAAGGCTGCCGTGCTGATGCAGACCTATCTGAAGAATTATCCTGATGATGCCAAGGCTGTAAGGGAATATGAGTTTTTATCCACCCGGTAAGGTCAGATGACTTTATTCGGAGTCGGTGTTCCTGCCGGAGAGCTGTGTTGAAAGACTTTTGCGATATTCGGTAAACTGACGGATTTCCTGTTGATTCTGAATATCCAGTGAAACAATATCGTTGATCAGTTCAGCTATGGGATATCCGTCGGAAATCTCCTGCCTGAGGATTTCCAGTCCGTAACGGAAGCTGGTCCTGCCCATGAGATAATCGATGGACACACCGAACAGGTCGGCGATTCTGCACAGAGTATCACCGTCCGGAAAGTGAGTATTTTTTTCGTAATTACAAACGGTGCCGGTGGACACCTTCAGATAGAGCGCCAGTTCTTTCTGGAGCATCTTGCGTTCGAGTCTGAGTTCTTTTATTTTACTTCCTAAATCCATCTTGCGCCTCCTTCTGCAAGACCGGCCTGCAGTACAGAATTTTAATGTCAGCGTGATAATTTATGCTTGTTAAATTCTATAATACATATTTTTACAAATAATAAAACACGGATTTATGTATCGTATAAAATTGTGAAAATAGCATGGTGAAATTTTTAAAAACATAAATTTGAGTCAATTAGTTGCCTGTAATCGGGCAGTTGAGATATAATCAATACAAAATGGAACGGTTAGGAGAAGAAACATGATAAACAAGTTGATTACAAAGATTAAAGAAACAAACGCACCCATTGTGGTGGGACTGGATCCTATGATGAAGTTCATTCCCGGGCAGATCAGACAGGCTGCGTTTGCAGAGTTGGGAGAAACGCTGGAGGGAGCAGCAGAAGCGATCTGGCAGTATAACAAGGGCCTTGTGGATGCAATCTGTGATCTTGTACCTGCTGTAAAGCCTCAGATTGCAATGTATGAACAGTTTGGTATTCCGGGAATGATCGCGTTCAAGAAAACAGTGGATTACTGTAAAGAGAAAGGTCTCGTGGTGATCGGAGATATCAAGCGCGGTGATATCGGCTCTACCTCTGAAGCATATGCGGTAGGCCATCTCGGCAAGGTTCAGGTAGGCAGCAATTCCTACTATGGATTCGATGAAGATTTTGCGACGGTCAATCCTTATCTGGGATCTGACGGTGTGAATCCTTTCGTGAAGGTATGTAAGGAAGAAAAGAAGGGATTGTTTATCCTGGTGAAGACTTCCAACCCCAGCAGCGGCGAGTTTCAGGACAGACTGATCGACGGCAGACCGCTCTATGAAATCGTGGGCGAAAAGGTGGCTCAGTGGGGGGCAGATTGCATGGGTGATGACTACAGCTATATCGGTGCCGTGGTCGGTGCCACTTATCCTGAAATGGGTAAGGTACTTCGTGCTGTAATGCCCAAGGCTTACATTCTTGTGCCCGGGTATGGTGCGCAGGGTGGTAAGGGCGCTGATCTGGTGCATTTCTTTAATGAAGACGGATTGGGTGCTATCGTGAATTCCTCCAGAGGAATCATTGCGGCATATCAGCAGGAGAAGTATGCGCAGTTCGGTGAGGCCGGTTATGCGGATGCTGCACGTGCGGCAGTGATTGATATGAGAGAAGATATTGCACAGGCATTGGCTTCCAGATAAAGCTGGCATCAGCGGCCTGAAAGATTTGCTTTGACTAATTTTTGGTATTCGCTAGGGGACATATCTGTTATGCGCCGGAATACCCGCGAAAAATATAAAGGATTTGCAAAGTGAAGCAGATCAGAGATCTGTGTAAAATTATAATTTTCTTCGCGGATTAATTTTTGGGCTTCTTCGATTTTTAACTGATTCATATATTGGGTTATGGTACAGTTACATTCTTCTTTGAAGATACGGCACAGATAAGTTCTGCTGTATCCTAACTGCTGGCAAAGATCATCGCTACTAATGCTTGGTGCGTAAACTGCATCAAGCATTATTTTTTTGGCATTGTTTACGATGTGATCTGCGGGGTATTCCCTGGAAGGGAGGACAAAGGCAGGCGCCTGCGTGTTAGTCTGGCGTAACAGTAGGATCATTAACTGCTCCAAATATATCTTGATCATTTGCAGTCCGCCCAAAACTGCATTTTCTTTGATTTCTAATTTGTTTGCTCTGATAGTGGTGATTGGGGTGTTGAAGGTGTTGCTGGCTTCCTCAAAAATCCTGAGGATGATAGGACGCAAGTTCTGGGGGACTGAAAAGACCGTCTCTTTTAACAGCTTCATGTATTGAGAGTTACAGGTAAAGGCAATGATAAAGGTGTTGGCTAAGGTGTTTCCTGATGCTCTCAGCTTGTGGTATTCGTTGGGAGCATGAAAATAAATGTCTCCCTCATTTAGTGTCAGTAGCTGCGTTCCGGCAGTCACCAGTGCCGCCCCTTTGCTTATGTACACTGCCTCCCAGTAGTCGTGCTTTTCTCCGGGATAGTGGAAGGTTTCATCCAGATCAAAACGTCGGATTTGTCGGATGACGCGGATGTTTATAATGTTTATTACTTTGTAGGCGGTATGCGGATTCTTCATAGTATATCGTCCTTTTTGTAGTTTACAAAAAGATATGTTTATAGCACAAAAAGACATTTCTTTTTAACTGTCAGTATTCTATCATATGATTATAAAAAAGACAATTCTTTTCGCACAGAAAAGAGGATATTCTGACAAGGAGGAATGCAGAATGAAGAAACCGTTGCTAAGTGAATTGACTTTGCGTGAAAAGATTGGTCAGACAGCCATGGGAAGACCCGGCAACAAGGAATACCTGGATCCGAAGAACTACCCCTACGGACACATTTGGGCACTGGGCAACATCGATATGGGTGTCATCAACATGGCTGACAAGGCCAGCGGTAAGAAAGCACCTTTGAAGACCTGGCTTGATTTTGTAAAGAATTTCAGCGATCAGCTGAAGGTTCCCATGCTGAATGCCATGGATTGCACCCAGGGTATTGAGAATTATTTTTATGAGACAGAGCCTTTTCTGGATCCTGTTACCATCGGTGCGGCGGGCGACCCGGAACTGGCTTATGAGGCAGGTGTGCTGAAAGCCAGACTGTTGAAATGCGTGGGCAGTAAGTGGTTGTGGTGCCCGGAGATTGATATTACAGGACGTAGGTCTGCAGTTTCATTGGGCCGTTTATACTCTGATGAAAAGGATAAACTGTTGGAAATGGGTATGGCTGACAGCCGCGGAATCCGTTCCCAGAGAGTGGCGGACTGTGCAAAACATTTCCCTTCTGACGGAACCGGTCTTGAATATCGTGATTCCCATGTAACTCAGACAATGGCCTTTGCAACTATGGATGACTGGAGACAGAACCAGGGAATGATGTTCCAAAAGATGATTGATGACGGTGTTACTTCCATTATGACAAGTCACAGATCCTTCCCGGCATATGACAAGACCATGGTGAACGGAAAATATCTGCCGTCTACAACTTCCTACAAGGTTATCACAGAGCTTCTGAAAGGAGAGATGGGCTTTAAGGGAGTTGTTATCTCCGACGCCATCGGTATGCGCGGTCTTGTCAATATGTATGGCAGCAGAGACCGTATCTATGTTGAGTGTATCAAAGCCGGTATCGATGTTATTTTGGGTGTATTTGACGGTTACTTCGATGCCATCGAGAAGGCTGTTTTAAGCGGCGAGATTCCTGAGTCCCGTATTGACGATGCCTGCCAGCGTGTTCTGGATCTGAAGGAGAAGCTCGGTATGTTTGAGGATGACTATGTGTATGCTTCCGATGATCTGGAACAGGTGAACGCTGATATCCGTGAATTTAAGGAGAAGGTAGCCAAGAAGGCAGTAACACTGGTATGCAATAAAGATCAGTTCCTTCCCGTGAGGCAGGAGAACATTAAGAATGTCGCTATCATTTATTCCGGACATGACAATGAAGGTGACGGCAAGGCGTACGATAAGCTTAACGGACTGATCGCTGCCCTTGAGAGGCGCGGTGCAAAGGTACATATGCAGCGGAGACTCTCAGGTTTTGATGAGATGAAGAAGATATCTGATGAAAACGACCTGATCATCCATGCAGGATATCTGATGAGAAATATACCGGAAGGCTTCAGCAGCTTCTATGGAGAAGAAATGCTCACCTTCCATTACATCCTGGATTCCGGCGCGGAAAAGACTGTGGGCCTCGGGCTTGGTTCGCCGTTTATGTATTTTGATTTCTTTGGATCTTTCAGAAACTTCATCAATGCATATAATGCTTCTAAGGAATCCATGGAAGCGGTGGTTGCAGCTATCTATGGTGAGATTCCTTTTGAGGGTGGTCATCCCTTTAAGCTGATCCCGCCTGATATGCAGAAGGCCATGGATGCGCTGGGTATTGAGTTTTAAATAAATAGGAACTGTAAAGAATCTCCGATTGCTGATAGAGTGGTCGGAGATTTTTGCCTTTCGGTACGATGTGTTAAATATATAAAAAAATAAAACAAAGACATTTTGGGCCTGATAGAATAGAATATAAGTATAACCAGATCCGGGGAGGTATCGCGTGGTGAAAAAGCCATTACTGAGTGAACTGACACTGCGTGAGAAAATAGGACAAACTACACTGGGCAAACCCATGAGCAAGAACCTGCTGGAGACGGCGAAGTATCCCTACGGCGACATCTGGATTTTGGGCAATAAGGAGGATAAAAGAATGAGAGTATTGGCAATCGGAGCGCATCCCGATGACATCGAGATCAACTGCGCAGGTACCCTGTTAAAGTGTTTACAGAGAGGAGATACCGTTTTTGCCTGCCATATGTTGACAGGAAGTCTCGGACACGTGGTGATTGAGCCGGAGGAGTTGATCAAGATCCGCGGGGAAGAGGCGCAGAAGGCAGGAAGACTGGCCGGTTATGAAGTAATCTCCGGCGGTTATAACGATCTGGACATTTATGACTGCAAGGAAGCGAGAGACAGACTGGTGGATATTATCAGATACGCAGACCCTGATGTGATCATCACTCACAATCCCGATGATTATATGGCGGATCACAACACCGTTTCCAAGTTGGTGTTTGATGCAAGCTTTGCGGCATCTGTTCCGCACTATGAGAGCAACATCAATAAGCCTTCCAAGGTGGTCCCCATCTATTATATGGACAATGATTTGGGCGTCAATTTTGTACCCACAGAGTATGTAGATATCTCCGATGTGATCGATCAGAAGATTAAGATGCTGGAATGCCATGAGAGTCAGGTTGTATGGCTTCGCGACCATGATGACATTGATGTGGTACATATGTGTAAGACTCTGTCCCGCCTTCGCGGTTATCAGTGCGGTACTACCTACGCAGAGGGCTTCCGCCAGTGCAACGCCTCTCTGAAGATGACCACAAAGAGACTTTTGCCGTAATTTAAACCCGGACAGAGGACTTGTAAGCTGTGGGGGAAAACCCGGTCATGCGCTTGAACATGCGTGTGAAATGATGGATGCTGTTATAACCCAGGAGCTCAGCAATCTGTGTGATGTTATAATTACCTTCGCGGATGAGCTTCTTGGCTTCCCGCATTTTCAGGTCGATCCAGTAGTCAACGGGACTTTTGCCGGTACCTTCCTTGAAGATGCGGCACAGGTAGGTGCGGCTTAAGGAAAAGTGGCTGCACAATAGTGCAAGTGAGGGCTGCTTAGCCATCTGCTCTTCAATAAAACTTTCGATGGAGTTTACCAGAGAGCTTTCTGCCAGAAGCCTTGAACTTTGGGTATTCTGCATGGCCTGCACGGAGTTTTCGCCACTGCGGATCAGGGAAAACAGGAATTCTATCAGATAGCATTGCATCAGCTGTACCGAGCCGGGTGCGGCACCGGTAAAGTCGAGAGCAGATTTGTTGTGATAGTCTCCCGGGAGCTTTCCCAATGCATTTTTGGCTTCCTCCAGAAAGAGGGAAAGGATTTTTTTTGAGGATTTCTCCAGAAGGAAGATTTTTCCGGTAAAGAAAGCCATCAGGGCACTGTCACAGGCAAAGGAGATCACCACAAGATTACTGCTGTCGTGGTGGTTGGCAATGTGGGAGTGGGGTTCCGTGGGCGTGTGAAAGATCACCTGCCCTTTGGTGAGCTCGCATCCGACACCGTCCACAATGGCGTTGATACAGCCGTCATCTACATATACCATTTCCCAGAAATCATGCTTTTCCGGGGTGTGGTAGAAGTTTTTATCAAGTTCAAAATAGTAAACGGAGTGAAATCCGGTTATGTCGATTTCCGGTTCTATGGGAATTGGCCTATAATCCATACGTTTGCTCCTGTATTATATGTTAACTTCAATGTGTTAAAAAAGAACTTCGCCTCGCGAAATTCGCCGCCTTTTGCAGTATTTTATCACACGGAATGATGACACGCAATACGGGACCCAAAAGAAATGGGAAGATATGTTAAGGAAAGGAGTGTGAGAAGATGAGCGAGACAAGACAGGGAATCACCATCGCCGGCGATATTTTGGTGGATATCGTTAAAATGATAGAGAAATACCCGGAGAAGGGCATGCTGGTCAATATCACCGAATCTGTTCGCGCAGTGGGCGGATGTGTTCCCAACACGATCATCGATCTGGCTAAGATCGATCCGGACATGAAGCTGACTGCTATCGGTAAGGTGGGAGACGATGACAACGGACGCTTTGTGGTGGACGAAATGGCAAAGTGCGGTGTGGATGTCAGCAAAGTTAAAGTGGTTTCGGGCAAAGATACTTCCTGCGATGATGTGATGACGGAAATGACCACGGGAGCCCGAACTTTCTTTTTCTCGGCTTCTACCAACAGAGAATTCGGCATAGAAGACGTGGATGTGGATGCCTTGGACTGTAAGATCTTTCATGCGGGCTACGTTTTACTTCTGGATGCGTTGGACGCAGAAGATGAGGAATATGGTACCAAGATGGCGCGTCTGCTCCATGAAGTGTCGGAAAGGGGGATTAAGACCTCCATTGATGCGGTGAGCGAAGAGGGCGACCGCTTCCGGGAAAAGATCATACCGGCACTGAAGCAATGCGACTACAGTATTATGAATGAGATCGAATGCTGTAATGTGGTGGGACTTTCTCCGAGAAGAGAGGATGGTTCCGTGCATGTGGAAAATATAAAAGCCGCCATGGAAGCTTTTATGGAGTATGGCGTAAGGGAAAAAGTGATCGTACATTGCTGCGAAGCCGGATTTTTGCTGGATAAGAGCGGTGAGTTCGTAGTGGTTCCTTCCCTGAAACTGCCTGCCGGATTTATCAAAGGCAGTGTGGGAGCGGGAGATGCTTTTGCGGCAGCCAGCCTGTACGGAATCTACAAAGAGTTTGACAATATAAAGATACTTGAGTTTGCGTCGGCAGCTGCGGCCTGCAACCTGACGGCAAGCGATTCTGTGAGCGGTATGAAGACGAGAGCTCAGATCGAGAAGATTTGCGAGGAATTTGAACGGGTAACTTTATAAGAACGAGCAATGATTGTATTTAAAGAAAGGAATAAGATTATGAATTTTTTGAGCACAGTAGAAGGAAGTTTATTGGAAAATGTTTATCCCAAGGGATGGGATCTGGCCAAAATGGATGCCTGCTGCGACATGGGCGTAAAGAGAGAAGATTTCTGGCACAAGGATTTCCAGCCGGTTGAGTGTGACAATATCAATGATTTTGATACTTATATGGGACATGAAATCGCGCAGCAGATCAGACTGGCCAAGGAAGCCGGACAGAAGCTTGCCATGATTTTGCCGGTGGGCCCTATGGGAATGTACAAGTGGGCAGCATATTTCCTGACCCAGTGGAAAGTAGACTGCAAGCATGTATATACCTTTAATATGGACGAGTGGGCAGACGGAGAAGGCAACACCGTTTCTTCCAACGATCCCGCTTCCTTTGAGTACAGCATGAAGCAGGCATTCTTCAATAAGCTTGGGGATTTGACTGTTCCGGATTCTCAGAGAAACTTCGCAACCAAAGACAATCTTCCCACCTATCCAGAGAAGATCGCTACACTGAAGGCTGAAGGCGCTAAGCTGGTACTGGTATTCGGTATCGGAAGAATGTGCCACATCGCTTTCTGGGAGCCTCAGTTTGCAGAGGATTACGCAACAGAAGAAGAGTGGAAGGCAGCACCTTACAGAATCGGCGCCAAGCTTCATCCCCTGACCATCGAGCAGAATGCCATCACCAGCTTTAAGAGCCGCACCACTCTGGTTCCCTGCAGAGCCAACACCATCGGCCCCGGCCTTTTCTTACAGGCAGACTATATCATCGGCGGCGCAGACGGTACTCTCGGAAGAGGAATGGGCTGGCAGGGCATGAGTTTCCTGACCACTCTCCACTACGGTCCTGATAGGAATGTAACTTCCACCTATATGCCTACCATGCCCGGCAAGCTGTTCTATCTGAAAGAACTGGCCGGCCCCCTGGTGGCAGAGTGCAACTAAACCGTAAGCTAAAAAAACCGAAGCGAAGATTGGCGAAAGAATAAAAATGCTACATCGTTAAGTGATGGGACAAAGTTATGGCGAAAAGTCGGAAAAGCTGGCTTTTCGCCATTTTTTTAACAAATAAAATAACATAAAATATTTTGTTTTAAACTTACTTTTTTTGGACAATAAAGTCCAAAATGCTAATTTGTCAATCTAAAATCCATTTTCTGAGAAGACAAAATTCGTTAAAATTATAATATGGTGGAGTGTATTAATCATTCAACATTCGCCGAGAAAGGGAGGTTATTTATGGCAAAGAAAAGACGCAATATTGCCAGGCTGTGCAGAACGGCAGCCACAATGCTTTTGACGTTGACTGTGCTTATCGGTCTGACTCAAAATGTCTATGCGGCCAAGGACAATGCTGTGACCGAAAACGGCTTGACAGCTGAGTTGATTACGGACAAAGATTCCTATACGGCTTCTGAGTCAGTAAAGGCATTTGTCAAAGTGACAAACAACACCGGCAAGGAGGTATCTGTTTCTGCACAGATCCACGAGTCGGAATCTGTTGAGATTGTAAGTAAGAATACGACCTTTGATGTTGAATTAAAGGCCGGAGAACATTGGGTAACACCGGAGGAAGTGGTGCTGTCTGCAGTGCAGGCTGCAGATGCTCCGGACACTGATGGTGTTACAAAGGAAGAAGAAGGAAAGGACATGCTCATATGGCTGATTGTGATTGCACTGGTTGCAATTGCTCTGGTCGTATTGTTTGTGTTCGGCAAAAAGCGAAAAGCTATGCTTTCTATTCTGCTTTGCCTGGCGCTTTCCGGCGGAATGCTGACGGCTGCCATGCCTGCCCAGGCTGCCGATCTGGAAGGCGAAATAGAGCTTACCCGTACCATTACCGTGGACGGAGAGGAGACCGAGCTTTGCGCCACCGTAAGCTATGTGATTCACAGTGAAGACGACAAGGCAGATCAGAAGAATGATGACAAGAAGATCGAAGATCAGAAGGATGATACCTCCTCTGACAAGACAGATACATCCGATAAGGATCAGTCTTCGGATAAGAAAGATGATTCCAAGAAGGACGCTGACACAGACAAGCCTGCCGGCACTACGACCGGACAGACTTCAAATGTGACTCCGGATCCCACGCAGAACACTACACCGGATCCCGCACCGAGCGAGCCCACCGATCCGAGCGACCCCTCTGATCCGAGTGACCCCACCGATCCAAGTGAACCCTCCGATCCGGGTCAGGAAGATCCCACACCTGAGGAAGATCTCCTTACTGTATACATCAAAGAAACCTTTGAGGCGGAAAAACTGCCCTCTATTATCAGCATAGTTGCCAGCGCTAATATTACCAAGGTTGCCGAGGCCAATGCAACTCCTGCCAATTCCGCACTGAGATTTTTGGATCAGGATACGAATGAGCATCAGATGCAGATTAAAGGCGTGGTTTATCCGGAAGGTATGCGCTATGTGGTATATGATTTTGATGTGAAGATTGCAGATTCCGAGAACCTGCAGTTTATGGTGCGTATGAAGAATACCGATGTAGACAGCACCGTTTCCAACGATAAGTATTCCACTATCTGCCAGATTGCTCCCGGCGGTAAGCTGAATATGCTCAGTAGCAATTATCCCTATGTGGAAATGACCACATTGAATGAGGATACCTGGTACAATATTGCTGTTGTGTATGATTTCGAAGGCAGAACCCGTACACTTTATGTGGATGGCGTGAAGTTGGGAGATGCTATAGCACTTGAACCTGTATTCTCTGAATCCGGTTGCGGACCGGAGACTACCGAGTTTTTGACTTTCTTATGTTCCAGAAATAACACCGGAGAGTTGATGCTTGACAATATCCGTGTTTATGAGAGCGAGACTCCCATTGCCATGTCTGACAACGAAAAGAAATATGTTGCAAGCAATGGTATCGTGATCGATGTAACCCAGTCTGTTTTTGAAGACACCACCAAGGTTGAAGGCTGGCTTGAAGGCTATATGGCGCTTCATATGGGTAATGGTATGGTTTATCTTGACGGTACCAAGACCAAGTTGGCTACAACGCCTGTGGGTGACAGACTTGAGTGTGAAGTTGTTGCGGAAGAGATCTGTAGTGCTTTGGGCGTTTCCTACAGTGTTTCCGGCAGCACTGTTACCATCAACGGTAAGACTGCAACAGTCAGATCCGAGGGTGGAAAATATTGGATTGACGCAGAATATTTCTTTGAGGATATTCTGGATAAAGTGGTAACCAAGGATGATGAGTGTGAAAACTACGGTATGATGATCGCCGGAGACACCACATTCACCTGGCCTTCTACCACTGATCTTGGCGTACACTTCAAGCACAATGACAAGCAGGAGCTGAACAACTATCTCTTCTATGAGCGTCCTACCACATTAGAGATAATCGATGCTTATAACAGTTCCGCACTTCAAAACGTGCATCCCAGAATTCAGGCGACAGCATCTGATTTTGATGCTCTGCGCACAGAAGTGGCTACCAATCCTTTGAAACAGAGCTGGTATAATCAGTTGATCGCTGCTGCAGAATTCCTGATTGAGAATGACGATCCGCTGATTTATGAATTGAGAGACGGCAGACGACTTCTCTATGTATCCAGAGACTGTCTGACCAATATGTATGTTCTGGGTATGGCTTACCAGCTGACCGGTGAAGAGAAATATGCAGAGCGTGCATGGGTTGATCTGGAAGCAGTATGTAGCTTCCCTGACTGGCATCCCGACCATGATCTGGATGTATCTGAGATGTGTGCAGCGGTAGCTATCGGCTATGACTGGATGTATGATGCTTTTGATGCCAATCAGAGAACCCTGATGGAAGAGGCTATGTACAACTTTGGTCTTACCATTGCATACAAATGGTATCAGAATATCAATAAGACTACCAATAACCATAACATCGTTCTGAACGGCGGTTACACAATGGCTGCACTGGCTGTAATGGATGTATATCCGGAAGAGGCTGCATATGTTGTGGCACATGCGATCACAACTGCAGATATCATGCTGGTTCAGTTCGGACCTGACGGTGCATGGTCTGAAGGCCCGCACTATTGGGAATATGCAATACAGTATACCTCCAAGATGCTGTCCTCCTTGGATACGATCTTTGGAACTACTTTCGAACTGGATGCCACCATGGGTCTGGATACTGCAGCTGATTATATGCTTTATATGCAGTCAGATCTGGGTATCTTTAACTACGGAGACGGTACACAGTCAAATTATTATGTTCCTGAGATGTTCTATCTGTCCAACATATATGACAAGCCGGATACCACCTCTGCAGCACTTGCTATGAGTAACGGAGTAATGACCAATGCGGAAGATATCGTGCTGGCACTTCTGTGGTATGATACTGCTATCAGCCCGGAGAACGTACAGTTAGACGTTGACGGCTACTATCCCGGTGAAGGTGTAGCAAGCTTCCGTGACAAGTGGACCGACGGCATTACTTCTTATGTAGGTATCCACGGCGGCGCTACCCTGGAAGTTCACTCCCAGGTAGACGGCGGTACCTTTGTCTATGATTATGCCGGTGTAAGATGGGCAACAGAGCTTGGATCTTCCCCTTATGATCTGACCGAAGCGGGAGATTACTCTGAATACGGCGGACGTTGGAAGCTGTACAGATCAAGAGCAGAAGCTCACAATGCAGTTGTTATCAATCCTGACCAGAATCCTGATCAGGTAGTAAGCTCCACAGCACATCTCATTCGCTATGAGACCGACAACAAGGGTGCCATTGCAGTGATGGATCTGTCGGAGAACTATGCAGTAAATGCTACAAGTGCGATCCGCGGTTATTTCTTTACCGATGACAGAACCAGCCTTGTGGTGAGAGACGAGATTTCATTAAAGGAAAACAATTCCGATGTATATTGGTTCCTGCAGACCGCTACGGCAGTAGAAATAGCCGATGACGGTAAGTCTGCGATCCTGTCCCAGAACGGCAAACAGGTAAAACTGGAGTTTGTTGTGACCGGTACCGGAGCAGATTCTGCAGTGCTGAGCGTGGGACAGTCTGTTCCTCTGGCAACCAGTCCCGTTATTGCAGGAGACCAGTATTCTGCAAGTACTAACAGAATCCAGCTTAAGATGACGATGTCCGGAGACATTACGATCACCGTGAAGCTCACTCCCGTAGGCGTGAAGAGCACTCCTCTTGCTGATTACAATAAGAGCATTGATCTGTGGGCGGTACCTACAGGTGAGATCGCTTCCAAGCCTGAGCTGCTCAGCGCTACCATCGACGGAAGAGAACTGGTATTTGACGATACCAAGGCAACCATCTTTACCTTCGGAGCAGGTGCATACACCACCGTTCCCAATGTAAATGCAGTTGTTGATACACAGAAGTATGACGTGGTGATCGAGAATGCAGCTGCTCTGGACGGAACCACCACCATCAAAGTGGTTGATAAGACAGATGCAAATGTATATTCAATCTATACTGTTCGTTTCTGGGAGATTCCGGTACCCACTGCCTTTGACGGTATGACCTCTTACCAGGTAGTCGGCGTCACTGTAAGTGATGAACCTGAGGCGAATAACCACAGACTGAATGTGGTGGATAACAGCGTATCCACAAGATGGTCTGCAATGGGCGTGGGCCAGTGGATCATCCTTGAACTGGAACAGGCTGTTACGGTTGATAACCTTATTATGTCCTTCATGAACGGACATACCAGACAGACCTATATTACCATCAGTACTTCTGAAGATGGTGTAACCTATGAAGAAGTATATTCCGGCAAATCTATTCTTGCAGCTTCCGCAAATGCAGCGGATGCATACGGAGTGTATGATTTGCAGGGTAAGACCGCTAAGTATATCAAGGTTGTAGGTAACGGTAATACGTCACAGGGTGTTATCGCGGGATGGAACAGTATCACGGAGATCGTTGTAACCAAGGACGGCGATCCTGCACCGGTATCTGCCATCACCATTGATACCCAGCCCGTATCTGCAACTGTGGCATTGGGAGAGGAAGCAACCTTAACGGTAGCGGCTTCCGTAGAAAATGCAACCCTGCGTTATCAGTGGTATAGCTGTACCGATTCCAATAAGACCGGTGCAACCGCTATTCAGGGCGCAAGCTCTGCCACCTATAAGGTGACCCCTGAGGAACTGGGAACCACCTATTATTACTACTGTAAGGTTTCCGCATCCGGAACCACCAGTGTGGATACCAATGTGGTAACCGTAAAAGCTCCTGTGATCTTCGCAGAGAACTTTGACGGATCCGGCTTTACTATTGGAGCCTGGAATATTGTAAACGGTGTGACATCCACCGTGCCTGCAGCCGGCCGTGAGGTTGTAGCTGATGCGAATGATGCCAATGACAAAGAGTTTAAGTTTAATGCAGTTACCACCGCATTAACCGGCGACCAGAATACCGATGCCAGATTCGCAAGCACTGAGACTTGGGCAGATGCAACAGCTACCACAGACAGATCTTCTCAGAGAGTTGTTTACGAATTTGATCTGGAGCTGACAGAAGATACCGGAACCAATGTGACGGTGTTACTGCGCTCCCATAATAACGGAGGAAAGATCAGCAACCTTTGCAGGGTTGTTGATAATGTGCTGACCCTTGATGGCTCTTCCCAAACCAAGACTCTGGCGGCAGGAACCTATAAGCTTCACATCATCGTTGACTTTGCAACCAAGACACAGAGTGTCTACGTGGACGGTATTGCCCTGATAGAGGACGGCGCGATGCACAATGCAACTGCCTTCTATCCTCAGGC
>JAZNMF010000101.1:0-8608 GCA_045579545.1 Acetatifactor sp.
GTAATATTCCTCGTGGAGAGGGCACATGTTGTGAGGATAAAGATCGGAAGGTGCACTGTCTGCCATATATAAGTCGCCGAAGTTCTCGTTGAGATTCTGCTCTTTTACCTCTGCAAGCTTGGGATAAGCAGTGGTAATATACTGTGCATGACTTAAGCACTGTACCTCGGGTACAATCTCCAGACCGAAGCTGCGGATATAGCTGCAAAGGTCAGCCACCTCGCTCTTCTCCAGAATATCTCCGCCGATGTAAGGATAGTGTGCCGGGCAGGGCCATTCTCCCTTTTTGTATTTCTCAATGGACTTGAGCCACATCTCGTTGATCTCGGGATAATTGTCATAGCGCATGGCAGCATTGACTTCAATAATAAATGAATTGTATCTCATGGGCACGGCTACTTCGCGGATAAACTTCTTAAGAAAAGGAATATCAGCGCGGGCGGGCAATGCAATATGAACACCTCTGAATTCCATCATGGGCTTGTCGGATACGGAACACTGCTTTATACCGGCTTCTTCCGTAAGTTGTACCAGAGCGTCAACCGCATAGACAAAACCGCGGGCGCAGCCTGCCAAAACGGTACAGCCTTCGGCTGTCACGTCGATATCAAAACCATCATGATCGCAATCGCATGCAGACAGCAGGATGCTTGCATCGCCGTCGGTCATGGTAATGTCAAGATTGCACTTTTCTTTAAAACGCTCGATCAGATACTTCGCTGCAAGAACGGCTTCGGGACATGCAGCTTTTACGGTCTTGATGCTGTCGGTTTTAAGATAACCCTCTTTCATGGTGATCTGCTCAGGGATGGGATACAGTGTGCCTTTGATTCCGGTAGCGGAACAAATATCAAATTTCTTGATGCCTACGCTTTCGTAAGCTCCGTTGAAGCGAACAACCACGTTGTTACAATAATAGCCTACAGCAATGGTGATTTCTTTCTCCGTGATATGTTCGCCGGTGCGATAGTCGGCAATTTTTTTGTAATTACCGTTCTCTTTGGTGAAAATTTCGATGGACCCGGGACGGGAGTCGTCGCTTTGGGTAATGGAAATGTGGTCTACAAACTGATCTTCGTTCAGTTCTACATTGAGGTCCACAGATCTGTCTAACAGGATTTCGCCTTTCCAGGAAACTTCAATGTTGTAAAAAAGATTACCGTTGGTCTTGTCATAGGATGCTCTGTCATTCAGACGCTCCCGCATTTTATCGGGACAATACGGCTGGGAAGTGCCGCGCTTGGTGTAAGAGTATTGATAGTTTTTGTCTGATGCAGTGTTACTGAATGAAATAAAATCCATAAGTATTCCTTCCTTTCTGTTGAAGTGAATTGTAGGTGCCTTTATTTTATCATTATTACTGTGAAATCAAATGTATTATTCAACATAGTTTTTGTACTATTCGACAATTTGCTGGATGTCGATTGACAGAAAAAAAAGGCTGCGCTATGATGGATTTATCAGAGAAAATCGAAAATTATACCCATTAACTTGTATGTTCGGCGGAGGAAATGAAAATATGAGAAAATTGGACTATAATATACTGTTTGGTGAGGAAACCGGGCAAGAGAGGGAAAAGAACGAGCCGTTTTGCTTTATGAGGGCAGAGTCCGCCCTGTCGCGGAAAAATTTTTCTATCTGGAAACTGAGCGGTTCCCATCAGAATATACATGCCCACGATTATTACCAGATGTGGTATCTGCTGCGCGGAAAGTGTCGGCACAGGATTGACAACCATGATTTTTCCCTGAACCGTGGAGATATGATCTTTATTCCTCCGTTTTCTTACCACAGTATGTATGAAGGGTCTGAGGATCTGGTGGTGATCGGTGTTGACTTTACCGAAGCCTTTTTTTCTGATACGGAAGCAGATCGGACCATCATGCAGTATTGTGTGACTCCTATCCGACTGAAGCAGAGCCAGAAAATGTCAGTCTTATTGGCCGGTGACGATATCGAAGATCTGATTCTGGAAACCTTTGAAGAATACACAGAGCAAAAGGCTTTTTACAATATTATTATCAAGAGCAATCTGACAAAACTGGTCGTTCTGATCGAGCGTATGGTCAATGAGAACAGCAAATTAAATGATTCCAAGGCGGATCAGATGATCACGGATGTCCTGCGATATATCCATGCTAATTTCAATGAAAAAATATCCATCAAAGATTTGTGCAACACCATCAATATGTCGGAGACGTACCTGACTACCGGGTTCAAGAATACAACGGGGAAGACGGTCATTGAGTATATCAACGACCTGAAAATAGACAAGGCAAAGCAACTACTGGTAGAAACCGACATGCGGGTTACAGATATTTCCTATGAGCTTGGTTTCAGTGACGGCGCCTATTTTAACAGAGTGTTCAAAAAGAAAGTGAACATGACACCGAACGCCTACCGAAAGCAGAGAAAATAACGTAATACCGCAATAAAACGTAAGCCACTCCATTGAAAGGCGCCCGTAAGAGGTTTGCCCGCTGGGTGGAATATGGCAGATTTTCTGACATTTGAGATGCTGTTAGTGTTACTTAGAGTCAGACCATGATTCTGGATGAAGTGATAAAGCCCGAAACGTCACATGTTTGAGGAGCGATGCTCCGAGTTTGACGTTTCGGGCTTTGCCCTTCACTTTATTCAGATTAGCGGATACCGTAGTTTTCGATGATGTAGTCCATGTCCTTATCGCCTCTGCCGGAGAGGTTGATGAGAACGGAACCTCTGCCCATTTCTTTGGCCAGCTTGATGCCGTAAGCTACTGCGTGAGCACTCTCGATGGCGGGGATGATGCCCTCCAGTCTGGAGAGGGCAAAGAATGCATCGATGGTCTCGTCGTCATTGATTACATCGTAATTTACTCTTCCGAGGTCATGCAGGAATGCGTGCTCCGGACCGGAAGAAGGATAGTCCAGACCGCTTGCAACGGAGTAAACAGGAGCGGGCTCACCGTTTTCGTCCTTAAGCATAATACTGTTGAAACCGTGCATAATTCCTTCGGTACCGTACTTCAGGCTGGCTGCATGATCGCCCAGCTTGGGACCTCTGCCCAGAGGCTCTACGCCGTAGAGCTGAACCGGATCGTTGAGGAAGCCGGAGAAGATGCCCATAGCGTTGGAGCCACCGCCTACGCAGGCAACAACGGCATCCGGAAGCTCACCGGTCATATTCAGGAACTGTTCTCTTGCTTCAATACCTACAACACTCTGGAAGTCGCGAACCATCATAGGGAAGGGATGGGGTCCCATAACAGAGCCTATGCAGTAAATGGCATCCTTATATTCTTTGCAGTATGCGGCAAAAGCGGCATCAACTGCTTCTTTCAGCGTCTGTAAGCCTTCGGTAACTTCCACTACGTTGGCACCCAGAATCTTCATTCTGGCAACGTTGGGAGCCTGCTTCTTAATATCCACGGCGCCCATATAAATATCACATTCCAGACCAAAGTAGGCGGCAGCGGTAGCAAGTGCTACACCGTGCTGACCTGCGCCGGTCTCTGCGATCACTTTTTTCTTGCCCATGAATTTAGCCAGCAGCGCTTCGCCCATGCAGTGATTCAGCTTGTGCGCGCCGGAATGGTTCAAATCTTCACGCTTTACATACAGCTGTACATTGCCGATGGTGCCGGAGAGTCTCTCTAGATAGGAGATGGGAGTGGGTCTGCCCTGAAATTCTCTGCGGATGCGGCGAAGTTCACCTACGAATTTGCTGGATTTGCAGATGGTATAGTAAGCATCTGTGATCTCTTCCATAGCCTTCTTCAGTTCATCGGAAATAAAAGCTCCGCCGTATTTGCCGAAAAATCCGTTGGCATCGGGATAGTTCTTAAAATAGGTGTCAAAGTCGATGTTGTTAAAGATCATTTTGTTTTCCTCCAATTCATAAAATAGGGTTGATAGGTTGGTCTTAAGCGATTTTCCCTGTTCGGGACCGGAAAATAAAAAATCCCTGACAGAAAGAATCGTTCTGTCAAGGACGAATAATACATATTATCCGCGGTACCACCTTGCATTCACGGGAAAGTCCCATGCTCTTAGCGGGATACGATTATATCCCCGGCAACTGACGTATGCCAATACGTTGCAGAATACTCTGTGAAATTCACATTTCACTGCACCCTCCGCGGCCCATTTGACAACTTGTTTCTCACCTGCTCTCAGCACCACAGGTTCTCTGTAAAGGCATCATTGCCGTTATTCCCGCATCAACGGTTTACCTTATTAAATTATTGGTATTATAGCGCTGCTTCAGACCTTTGTCAAGAAAATTGATAAAGGTTTTCGTACTTTTTACTGAGATATTGAACGTTGTGTGGCAGTAATGTGCGGTTTATTCACTTTATTCCCGGATTGATTTATGATATAGTATCATTATACAGTTAAGGAGGTGCATATTAATGGTACTGGAATTAAAGAACATAGAAAAATCCTTTGGCACCAAGAAGGTGCTTACCGGAGTGTCCTTTCGAGCTGAAAGCGGTAAGGCGTTCGGTCTGCTTGGCAGAAACGGCGCGGGCAAAACAACCTCCATCCGCATTTTGATGGATGTGTTCCCGGCAGACGCGGGAGAAGTTTTGATCGACGGACGCCCCATTGATTACAATAAGATACAGATCGGTTATCTCCCGGAGGAGAGGGGACTATATCCCAAAAAGATCATTATTGACCAGCTTACTTATTTTGCGGAGCTGAAGGGCATGAATCACAGGGAGGCTGTAAAGGCAGTTGACTATTGGCTGGAACGGCTTGGCATGACGGAATACCGGAATAAGCGTCTTGATACTCTGTCAAAGGGAAACCAGCAGAAGATTCAGCTGGTGACTGCCCTGGCCCATGATCCGGACATTGTCATTCTTGACGAGCCCTTTTCAGGTTTGGATCCTGTCAACGCCATGCTTCTTAAGGATGTGGTAAAGGAGCAGATCTCCAAGGGGAAAATCGTACTTTTCTCCAGCCACCAGATGAGTTATATCGAGGAGTTCTGTGACAGCATCGCAATCCTCAATGCCGGTAAGGTCGCCCTGCACGGGGATCTCCATGATATTAAGCGCAATTATGTTCGTGACCGACTGGTGGTTCGGACGGAATCTCCGGAACAGATCAGGTCAGATTTTGGACGTTCCTGCACTGCTATGGACAATGGAGATCTGATGATTCAGCTGGCATCGGCGGAGGAAAAGAAAAATACCATGAAGCGTCTTGTGGAGACTTATGATATTGATGAGGTCAAGGTTTATGAGCCTTCGCTCAACGATATTTTCGTGGAATATGCCGGCGATGCGGCAAAGGAGGACTTACAATGAAACAGTTTGGCAAGATATTTCAGTTTGAACTCAGATATTATTTGAAGAACAAAGTGTTTGTGGGAGTCACCGTGTTTTTGGTGCTGCTGATTGCTGCAGTCATGTTTTTCCCGCGGATCATGAGTGCCTTTGAATCCGGGGAGGAAGAAAAACAGGTGACTGATGACCGTCCCGTGATGCTTGTGCAGGCAAGTCAGCCGGAACAGTCGGAGATGATTAAGGAAGCTTTTGCGTCGGCTTTTGTGGATTATGATGTGCAAATCACCGGGGAAGAGCTCGATTCGGTCCGGGAGAGGATCCTTTCCGATGAAGTGGAGTGTGCCTTTGTTTTGACCGGAGATACCTCTTACACTTATTATGTAAACAATCTGTCCATTTACGATGCGAACACTGCCATTGCCAATGAGGTTTTGCAGAATATCTATCAGATGAATGCCATGATGGAAAGCGGTATGACGGCTGAAGAGGCCGGGCAGGTTATGGCGGTGCAGATCGAGAGCACTACCGAGAGCCTCGGCATAGATCAGGCGCAGAATTACTGGTATACCTACATTATGATCTTTGCTTTGTATATGGTGATCCTTCTTTACGGCCAGATGGTTGCCACCAATGTAGCCACGGAGAAAAGCTCCCGCGCTATGGAGGTGCTTATCACAAGCGCGAAGCCTGTGAGCATGATGTTTGGCAAGGTGCTTGCCTCCTGTTTGGCAGGATTTTTGCAGATCGTTGCCATATTTGGCTCGGCCATTCTGTTTTACAGCATGAACAAAGTGCATTGGGGCGATAATCCCATTATTGCTTCTATCTTTGACATGCCGCCTGCACTCTTTGGATATATGCTCTTGTTCTTTGTACTGGGCTTCCTTATTTATGCGTTCATGTTTGGGGCTGTGGGCTCCACCGCATCGAAGCTGGAGGACATCAACACCTCAGTCATGCCCATTACTCTGCTGTTTGTGGTGGGATTTATAGTGGTAATGATCTCCTTTGCCTCAGGGGATGTGGATAATATATTGATGAAGGTTTGCTCCTTTGTTCCCTTCACCTCGTCCATGGCCATGTTTACCCGCATTGCCATGAGCACGGTTCCCTGGTATGAAATCGCGCTCTCCCTTGCCATCCTGATCGGCTCAGTAGTGGGAGTTGGCGTTGTCTCTGCAAAAATATACCGTGTAGGTGTGCTGCTCTACGGCACAACTCCTAAGATCGGTTCTATTATAAAAGCAGTCCGGAAAGCGTAAGCACTCCTGTCACAGGGGAAACTGTGTCCCAAGGTAAAAATCCGGGATTGAAAAAAGGCACATTTATATAGTATAATGTAACAAATGTGCACTGCGATGCGGCACATTGCAAAGAACACCAATGATCAAGACCCTAACAAAAGGAGAATTGTATGGATCAAAAAAAGAAAAACTACATGCAGGCGTTAAAATTCACCCTCTTTTCCATGTCGGCAGGAATCATTCAGGTAGGTTCCTTTGCACTGCTGGAAATCTTTATCAAGGATTATTGGATTCCTTACTTGATCGCGCTGATCCTCTCTATTGTGTGGAATTTCACCCTCAACAGGCGCTACACCTTTAAATCGGCAGCAAATGTTCCTGTTGCCATGGCCAAGATTTTTGGCTTTTATCTGGTGTTTACGCCTCTTTCCACTTATTTGGGCGACCTTGCCGAAGGTCACGGCGTCAACGATTTCCTGATTCTGGCAGTAACCATGCTCTGCAATTTTATTCTGGAATTTTTGTTCTGCAAGTTTGTGGTTTACCGGGGACAGGAAGATACACTGGAAACGAAATAAGATTAGGTAATAGGATATTGAAAATCGTGCTTTTTTCAAGGTAATTATTTGCCGGGGCAGAAGCACGATTTTTGTTATTACTCAAAATTGATGAGATTGACCAAGTGATAATAGTATGGTAGTATTACAATATATGAAGAAGAAATCAGTCAAACTGAAGTGATTTAGTAATGTGATTTGTTTATGTTCTTTATGCAAGTGAAGGATGTAAGTAGAAAGTTTTACAAGGATTATTTTGATTTGATTGAGGCTTGAGTAATGAAATAAGTCTATCCTTTGCGGATTGGCTTTTTTGGCGTTGTTCGGGTCTTTTTTCTTTCTTCAGATAAAAAGGAAGGAGAAAATAATGAGAAAGTCAAACATTTTTAAGAAACAAGAGAGGTTGAAACTGAAGCAACTCATTCAAGAGAAGACAGGTTACTATATTCGTAGTAACAATCTGTTTCTTCAGGCATTTACCAGAAGTTCCTACTCATCAGCAAACGGTGGTGAGGATAATGAAATGTTGGAATTTTTTGGCGACCAGATTCTTAGTTACTACGTAATAAAAATTGTTGCAATGAGATTTGGAGCATTGAACCCCGATAATGAATACTCTATAAGGGTTCGCGAAGGTCGTCTTACAGCGATTAAACAAGAACTTGTATGCAACAAAGCACTTGCTGATATTGTGGATCAATGGGGAATAGCAGAGTATTTGATTGTTGGTAAAAGTGATTGTGAGAATGAAATTGCTAAACAGGTTAAGGTGAAAGCAGATTTGTTTGAATCTGTTCTTGGTGCAATAGCAGTTGCAAGTGAATGGGATTCTGCTGTGTTAGAAAATGCAGTTTCCAAAATGCTTTCTCTTGATGAAAAACTTGATTTGATGGTTAAAGAGGATTATTCTTCGACGCAGTTTGATCTGGACAATGCGGTTAATACATTAAAAGAATTGGCAGAACACAAAAGATGTTCCGTCCCCACATATAAATATGGTTCCCCGGATACACTAGGCTATGATGAGGATGGTAATCCCATATGGTGCTGCACCTGCACTGTCATTAATGAATCAACCGGAATAATACGTCAGGTTTGGGCGTCCTCAAAAAGGAATGCCAAGAGAGCAGCAGCATATTTGGTTTTGTGTGAGCATTTTCAAGTACAAAATAAATATGGTATTAATGGTATTAAAGGTAAATCAATATGGAAATATGAGAACGGGAAATTGAATCCTAGTAATTGAAAGCAACCGAATTAGTGGATTGTTTGGTGAAGTAAAAAAGATAGAGATACGGCAAATATGTTTTGCAGTGTCTCTATTTTTTTGATTTATATAATGGAACTTCATAAGAGTTTTGAGCGAAAAAAACAATTTTTAAAATTTCGCAAAAAAATAAAACCTTTTTGTTCTGAGATGGAACTATATATCAGAAACACAAACAAAAGCATTTTGCAAGGAGAGAAAAAAATGAATACAAATGTTACTTTTATTGACAATGATGAAAAAGCTCTTAGCATCTTGGGTG
>JAZNMF010000102.1:0-5315 GCA_045579545.1 Acetatifactor sp.
CGGACCAAGGGTTTGCCTTCAGCTTCCTTCAGATTCCACCTCACGATGGACACCCTTGCTGTTCAGCTATACACTTCCTCGTTGCCTAGGCGTGTTCGGGACTTTCACCCGTTAGAGCGCGCCCATGGCGCGCAAACCAAATTAGCCTGTGATCGGGTTCTCCAATCACAGGCTTACATATTTCAATATTTAATAATTATCAGATATCCGAAGCGGCAATCTGCTTACCATCTCTCCAGATTCTCTCAAGATCATACAATAATCTGTTTTCTTTATCAAAGATATGAACGATCACATCCTGAAAATCCATTAAAATCCAATTAGCTGTATCATAACCTTCAACTTGTTTTACAGGATAACCCGCTCTGCCCAATTTCTCTTCCACATTATTGCTGAGGGCCTGTATCTGGCTAGAATTATTACCGCCTGCAATAATAAAATAGTCCGCAATCACGGATACTTCGCTGATATCGATTACTTTGATGTCCTCTGCTTTCTTATCTTCCAGTGCATCAATTACAAGCCTTGCCATTTCTGATGATTTACTCATTTATTCTCTTCCTTTCAATTCAAGATAATATTCATAAGTTCTGCGCGTCATCGGGTCGATCTCCCCTCCGCCGCTCTCAAGAAATGTGAGAGTATCTTCTAAAATTCTCACTAGTGCGCTGTCAATATCCCGAAACGCCAGCTTCCGGATTTCTTCCAAATTGGGGGCATTTTTCCTGTTTGGCTCAATATAATCTGCCACAAACACTATTTTTTCCAACAAGGACATACCAGGCCTTCCGGTAGTATGGTTCAGAATCGCATTAATGATATCAAAATCGTAAACATGATACTCTTCCATCGCCAGAAAGCTGCCTACCTTTGCATGCAAAAGATACGGATTTTTTAATTCTATTTCATTCATGCTGATATTGTGTTTTTCGCAGATGAATAATTTCTTTTCGTCTGTGATACATTTTGCACAGTCGTGAAGCAAACCGGCCAACTCTGCACTTTTTAGGGATACACCATGGCACATCGCCAGACAGGAAGCAGTATACGCTACACCCAAAGTATGTTCATACCTTTTGTGATCCAATGCTTTTTCCATTGCCTTACGAATTTTTCTGACATTAACATTTTTCATAAGCTTACCTATTCAAGATACAATTGATTTTCAGCAATATACTCTCTCACTTTATCCGGTACAAGATATCGGATACTCTCTCCTAATCTTACTCGGTCCCTGATATCGGTGGATGATATTTCAATATTAGGAAACGCCAAAAGAAGAAGCTTTGCTCCATATCTACGTGATAAATCACTGCACTTTTTCTCCATTTTCTTTAATGGAGAACCATTCCGAGCTGCTGCTATCACGTGACAGGATGCAAAAATGCGTTCAGGATCTTTCCACTTATCAATTGTAAAAAGACAATCCGCACCCATGATAAAATAAAAATCATTTTCAGGATGTTCCTTTTTTAATTGTTCCATTGTATCACAGGTATAAGTATCACCAACACGGTCAATTTCCATCCCGGAAGGAACAAAACAAGGATGATCCTCTACTGCCAGGGCTACCATACGAAGCCGATGGAAACTTTCCTGTATATCAATGCCATTTTTCATATATGGTTTGCCTGCAGGCATAAACAAAACTTCATCCAGTCCTGCAGACTCCATCGCCCATTCAGCCAGCATAAGGTGACCGACATGTATAGGATTAAATGTTCCTCCCATGACACCGACTCTTTTGCCAACTGTCTTCCCGCTTGCTTCAACAATCATAGCGTTCTCCAATCATATCCCTCATGATCTTATTATTCCGGCAAAATAATCTTCTTATTGTCCTTATTTTCTTTGTACAGAACGATTTTCTTACCGATCACCTGAACAACCTGAGAATGAGTTCTTTCAGCCAACATCTGTGCAACTTCTCTGGGATCGTCAAAACAATTTTTTAATACAGCCACTTTAATCAGCTCTCTTGTATTAAATGATTCACTTACTGCACCTGTCAGTTCAGGTGTCAGGCTGGATTTACCTACCTGAAAAATAGGGTCAATATTGCTAGCCAGGCTTTTTAAATATGCTCTCTGTTTACTGGTCATATCGTCTCCTTTTCTGCTATGATTTATAATAATCAAAGGACAATCCGTACATACGGACGGTATCTCCCTCCTGAATACCAAGTGCTTCCAGTTCATCTAAGATTCCTGTATCCTTCAAGAAATTCTGGAAGAAAGTGAATCCCTTTTCGCTTTCCAGATTGGTATATCCCAGCATTTTCTCAATTCTGGGACCTTCTACCACATATTCCTCTTCCTCTTCATCGTAGGTCACGGTATACGGTTCGTCAGCATAACCATTTACCCTTTCAGGGAAGTATTCCTGCTCAAATACAGTAGGCTCTTCATTGATCTCTTCCAGCATCTGATTTACATGATATAAAAGTTCCCGTACGCCCTGACCACTGACAGCAGAAATGGGATATACAGAAATGCCTTTCGGCTCAAATTCATTTTTTATGGCAGCAACAGGATCGTTCTCCGTATCATAAATCGCATCTGTTTTATTTGCCGCGATCACCTGAGGTCGTTTTGCAATCTCAGGATTATAGGCATCCAATTCCTTATTGATCGCATAAATATCTGCAATAGGATCTCTACCTTCCGTACCGGCAGCATCCACAATGTGAATAAATACTTTTGTACGCTCTATATGCCGTAAAAACTCATATCCAAGGCCCACGCCCTGAGACGCGCCTTCAATCAGACCGGGAATATCAGCAATCACAAAACCCTTGGTTCCCTCCAGATCAACCACTCCCAGATTGGGGTTAAGAGTAGTAAAGTGATAATTGGCAATTTTAGGTCTGGCGTTGGTTACACGGGAAAGAAAGGTTGACTTACCTACATTGGGAAATCCAACAAGACCTACGTCAGCAATTACCTTAAGTTCCAGCATAAGCTCAAGTTCCTGAGCAGGCTGTCCGGGCTGAGCATACTTAGGTGCCTGCATAGTACTCGTAGCATAATGCTGATTACCATTGCCGCCCTTTCCTCCCTTCAGGAGAGTAAAACGCTTATTATTTCCAGACATATCCGTAATGACCTGTCCGCTCTCAGCTTCCTTGATAACGGTTCCTGCCGGCACTTTGATCACAATATCCTTGCCATTCTTTCCGCGGCAATTCTTCTTGCCGCCTTCTTCACCGTCCTCAGCCCGATACTTACGGATGTGCCTAAAATCAATCAGTGTATTTAATCCTTCGTCTACTTCAAAAATCACATCGCCGCCGTGTCCGCCGTCTCCGCCGTCCGGTCCGCCATTTGGAACATATTTTTCTCTGCGGAAAGAAACATGTCCATCTCCGCCTTTGCCGCTTTTTACGAAAATTCTGGCTCTGTCTGCAAACATAATCGGCTCCTTTCTTGTTATTACAAACAATGCTTTACGGAAAAAAGAGCTTCAAACAAGCAATGTTTGAAGCTCCTGATCGTTCGCTCTTATTTCTCTACAGGATATACGGAAGCCTGTTTCTTATCTCTTCCTTTTCTTTCGAATCTGAGCACGCCATCTACTAATGCAAACAAAGTGTCATCTCCGCCGATACCAACGTTTACACCGGGATGAATCTTGGTTCCGCGCTGTCTGTACAGAATATTTCCAGCTTTAACGAACTGTCCGTCAGCTCTCTTCGCACCTAATCTCTTGGATTCGGAATCTCTACCGTTCTTGGTAGAACCTACACCCTTTTTATGAGCGAAAAATTGAAGGTTCATATTTAACATGGTTTACACCTCCTCAAAATTTACTTGCAGATACTTACTTCCATAGTTCTGACTGATCGATATAAGACCCAATACCATGGAATCCAGTAAAAATTCGGATTTTTCCTGCAGTCTGTCTTCAAAATCACATTTGATAAAACCTGTCTCCTCGTTGGTGACAACGTTTATCCTTTCCCCTGCCAACTCTGTAAGCGAATTGATCGTGTTAGTTACAAGAACAGAAATCGCTGCACAGACAATGTCAGGTTGATTCTTTTTGGCATATCCTGCATGTCCCATACAGGTAAAACCCCTGTATTCCTTCTTACTGTTTTTTCGAATTAAGATAGTAGTCATACCTCTATCCTACACATGTTCTAAAAAGAACGATTAAGCATTAATCTTGTCAATTTTAACCTGAGTGTATGCTTGTCTATGACCATTTTTCTTGTGGTAACCGGTTTTTCTCTTGTACTTATATACAATAACCTTCTTACCCTTACCCTGTTCCATAACGGTTGCGGTTACAGTAGCATTAGCTACATCAGCGCCAACCTTCAGAGTATCGTCACTTACTGCGATCACCTGGTCAAAAGTAACAGACTCGCCAGCTTCAGCATTCAGCTTCTCAACTTTGATCACGTCGCCTTCAGCTACTTTGTACTGTTTTCCACCTGTTGCAATAATTGCGTACATAAGGCACCTCCTAAATAAAATCTCGCTAACTTTGGTGGTATCACCTGATTTTGGACACACTTATACCTAGTTATGCGGCATACTGTTACATATTAGCATAGACAATTAAATATGTCAAGCATTATTTTAATTTTTTCATATAAATGGAGAAACTTCCGATGGCAGGAAATTTCTCCACTGATACGAATCATTTACACACTTTAAAAGCAACAAATACATCAGGGTGTTGTGATATCCTCATTATTCCGTTTTTCAAAATCCTCAATATACTGAGTAATAAGCTTAACAGTCCCCTCCACTCCTAAAACGCTGCTGTTGATGCACAGATCATAACTGTCTGCACGTCCCCATTTCTTTGCAGAGTAATAGTTGTAATAACTCTGTCTCTGCTTATCTTTCTTAATAATCATTTCCTTAGCCTTAGCTTCAGACAGATTATACTTTGCCATAACACGTTTGATCTTGCATTCTTCATTGCCATAAATAAAAATATGAACGCAATTTTTATTCTCTGCAAGGGCATAATCTGCACAACGCCCTACAATAACACAAGGGCCTTCTTCTGCGATCTTTTTGATCGTATCGAACTGAGCCAGAAATACTTTATGGCTGATAGGCATATCTACCATGGAAGATGCGTTATATCCAAAAGAATAAGTGTCCATTACAAGATTATACAGAAATGAACCGGTTGGCTTTTCATCATGATTCTGAATCATTTCTTCACAGAAACCACTTTCTTTTGCTGCACGGGTTAATAATTCCTTGTCATAGCACTTAATACCGAAATATTCAGCCACCTTTTCACCGATCTCACGTCCGCCGGAACCAAACTGGCGACCTATTGTAATAATC
>JAZNMF010000103.1:0-82619 GCA_045579545.1 Acetatifactor sp.
GATTTCTTCGCATCTCTCTGAATTCTTCCAGAGTTCGCTCGTTTGAGCTTTCTTGGAATTTTTCAGGGTTGCATTACTGTTTATTTGTCAAGGTACTGTGCCGCTGTCGTTTCGCGCAGCAACTCTGTTATAATATCACAGGGTTTTTACTTTGTCAACAGCTTTTTTCAACTTTTTTTTACATTTTTTAGGCCGGAAAGAAAAGTATATTTCCCCTCCGGCCCCCGTTCACAACGTCCGCCTATATATGTTTATTTGCAGGCAGAAGCGATACAATCCCACTCTTCCCGGGAAAAATAACCGGCAACATCTGTACCGCTGTAATAAGACAGAAGACTTATAAAGTTTTCGAACTTCTCCTGCCCGGAAAGGGAAGAATAGGCATCATAGTTTTCCTCTAAATAATGGAACGTCTGCAAAAAGGGATCCCAGCCAATGTTCTCTTTTATATGTAAGAATCTTGCTACACATTCATATACATTGTATGATTGCGAGATATCACCGCCCAGATATTCATAAGCATTTACAATATCTGCTCCGTAAAAGCTATAGGAAACGTCAAATTCGGACGGCGCCGCTGCTGCACCGTTCCTCTCAAGAACATAAGCAACCTTCAGATCTGTCATCGCTTCCGCTTCAAAATTCCACGGTCTTCTCATGTCGAACATATGTCCCATCTCATGTAGCGCACAAAAATTCCAATCACATTGTCGAGCTGCCATTTTTTGCAAATCGCCGTAGATAAATTCCCTGTCAATGTGAATAATATTGGAGTGATCAATAACGTAGGCCATATACTCACAGGGCTTATACGCCTCCACAATTACCGAATCATATGGCATAAATCCCGTAAGCTCATAAAACGTGTAATATGCTGTTTCAAGCTCGTCTGCCCACTGCTGCAAACGTGTTTCCGTAATAACTCCTGTAATATCAAGAGGCATCTGCAGTTCAATAAGTGAATTTATACTGGTAACCGGGAGATATCCCTTAGGCATCTCTGTCACGATCCACTGCTGAGCCGAATTACTTTCATCCCTTTTTTGCAGCAAAGCTACACCGCCTTCAAAACCGAGACAGTAATCACCGTCCACCGCCGAGCATATGGAGTAAGTAAAATTGCCGTTATCTGTGATGTTCCATGTCTGAGTATCATAACCGGTGTTTTCCCACAGCTTGATGGTCGTACCTTCATTTACATAAGCATTCTCAATATCAAAAAGAAGATTTGCATTGCTGCCGCAAATATAATATCCTCCGATACCGCTGGCTTTTACTTCCCAGCTGACCGGCTCAGTGCCAAGTATAAGAGTTCTGTCAGTATATGACAAATATAAGTTTTCAGCCGCATTGTAAAAAGAGTATACACCTTTGCTCAAAATATCCCCTGACCCGATTTCTTCAATCACACTGTCTGACATTTCAAAGTCACCTGATAAAATATCCTCTGTTAAGTTGTTCTTTCCTTCATTGGATGAGCGAGTTTCGCCACCGTCCATATAACCTCCTCCATATTTTCCTACATAGTTTCCACCTGAGCTTCCGCTGCAGGCTGTGCCTGCCATGGAAATTATCATGATCAGAACAAGTAAAATCACCTTTTTATTACGCATAGAGAATCTCCTTTGTTAAAATTAAATATTGCTGGAGACCGCCTGATATACTTCAAGCTTCCGGGCATCCTGACTGCCACATTCCACCTTCATATATACCCCGTTTTCCCTGTAATCCTGCACATGGACCGTAGCATTGCTGCATAGATAAGAAACCACACTCCCCTTATCGTATGGGATCAGAAATTCCCATATTTCATGCCCTGAATAGACTTTTTTCAATATCATGTCCGCCAGTTCTTTTATGCCGGTTCCATCCACGGCAGACATAAAAATCTGCTCATCCCTGACTCCCGGCAACTGCATATCTCCCCGCAGCTCTGCTTTATTGTATACAAACAGCATCGGAATATCCCCCGCCCCAAGTTCCTGCAAGGTACGGGCAGTCACTTCCATCTGTTGCTTGTAATTCTCATCGGAATAGTCGATCACCTGCACAAGCAGATCCGCATATTTCACTTCCTCCAGAGTAGATTGAAATGCCTTGATCAATCCATGGGGTAGCTTATGGATAAAACCAACCGTATCTGCCAGCAAAAACGGCTTGTTGTCTCCGGTATCAATCATGCGGACAGCAGTTTCCAGAGTGGCAAATAACATATCCTTCTGCAAAACCTTTTTTTCCGGATTATCACCGTATCGTTCAACCATCTGATTCATCACAGTAGATTTCCCGGCATTGGTATACCCCACCAGGGCAACCTGCGGTATCCTTGATGAAGTCCTTCTTTTCCGCTGAGTATCCCGCTCTTTTGCAATTTCCTCCAATTCTTTCCGAAGTTCTGAAATACGGTGTTCAATCTTTCTTCTGTCAAGTTCCAGTTTCTTTTCACCGGCACCCTTGTTGCTCATGCTTCCGCTGGCGCCGCCCTGTCGGCTCAAAGAGTCACGCATGCCCACAAGTCTTGGTAAGAGATACTGCAATCTCGCGGTTTCCACCTGGAGCTTAGCTTCCCTGGTTTGTGCCCTGGTAGCAAAAATATCCAGAATCAGGTTTGTTCGGTCCATAATAGGAAGTTCAAGTTCATCTCCCAGATTGCGGATCTGGGAAGGAGAAAGGGCGTTGTCGAAACATACCATCTGTGCTCCGATATTTTGTGCAAATTCTTTGACCTCTCTCACTTTACCTGTGCCAATATAAAATGCTTTGTTCACGGTCTCCATACGCTGGGTAATGATACCAACCACCTGCATATCGCAAGCTTCTGCTAAACTCCCCAATTCTTCCATTGACCTTTCAAAATCCTTCTCTTCTCCCGTGTCAACTCCCACAAGAAGAACTCTGATCAACTCTTTCTCTTCTTCCCTCATAACCATCTTTTTCTCAATCTTCTCCATTATCCGTTCTATGCGTAAAAGCCGCCGTTTCCTGCACCGCTTCCAATTCAAACCAGAACATGACACCGTTGGTGTAATTCTCTACACCATACCGTTGATTCATGGAATCCATAACCGCCTTAACAATGGACAGTCCGATTCCGCTTCCTCCGTACTCTCTGGTCCTCGCTTTATCCACTTTGTAAAATTTATCCCACAAATATGGAATAGCTTCCTCAGGTATGGGTTCTCCGGTGTTGAACACAGAAACTCTTACCAGATTATCCCGGGGCTGAATCCGGATATCGATCATCTTTTCTCCGTTTCCCGCACGGTCACTCTGACAATGGTTCACTGCATTGGTAAAATAATTCATGAACACTTCCTGAACCTTGAATTCATCTCCCCACACAAAAACAGGATCATACGCTTCCATACGGACCTCTATTCCACTCTGTGCAGTCATGATCCGGGCTGTTTGAATGTAATTGGCGATCAACTGCACCAGATCAAAGCGTTCCATTGCAATCGCTTCATTGCCAAACTCCAACTGATTCAGCGTCATCAGTTCCTTTACAAGATGATTCATCCTGCCGGCCTCATCAATGATCACATCACAGTAAAACTGCATGCTTTCGGGATCCTCCGTGACACCTTCCTGCAACCCTTCCGCATATCCCTGAATCAACGCAATGGGTGTCTTCAATTCATGGGAAACATTGGCAAGGAACTCCTTCCTCATTTCATCCACTTTTTCTTTTTTCTCAATATCTCTTAACAGTTCATTGTTGGCAGTCTTCAGATCAGAGATTGTCTGTTCCAACGACTCCGACAGTTTATTGATATTCTCCCCCAAAAGAGCAATTTCATTTTGGGCTTTTCCTTTATATTTTGCATCAAAATCAAGTCGCGCGATACTCTCTGAGATCTTAGCCAGATCCAGAATTGGGCCCGTGATCTTTCTGGTGACCAGCCAAATAATCACACCACCCAGGATCACCATAATACTTCCCACATATGCCAAAAATCTGTTGGAGATCATGGCACTGTCTCTGATACTTTCCAAAGGAGTGCAGACCAGATAGGAATTACCGTTTTCCATGGTTCCAAACCGTCCGAGATATTCCGTAGAAGATCTGTCGTAAAAAAACCTGCCGATCTCATCGTCCTCCACACCGGGATATCCGCCGATACGAAATTTTATCACAGAAAACACAAATTCCGCTCCGCCATTGGGCGAAGCATATACCACACCACTGTTCAGATCGATCACAACCGCCAGAATATTATCCCGGAAACAGGTGTATGTCAGTTCCTGCAGCAGTTCAGGATTTACGCGGTGTTCTCTGCCGGTTGCCCGTTCTATCTCCTCATAAGCAGAATTGATCTTGGACTCTTTCGAATAAACATAATACTTTTCCAGAAATACACTGTTGATGAACCAGCAAAGCAATATGACGCCGATCAAAAGGCCAATAAATATTAATGCAAATTGTCTTCGGATAGAATATTTCATTATGTCGTTCTCCTGATTGAGAAAATACACCTGCGCACCGTAATCATTGTATCACATTTTTCATGCATTTCCAATTCAGGTCACAAAAAGTACACAATTATTTTGTTTGACACCAATTCTGCATGACAATATAATATTCTTGACCGATATGTTACAAAGGAGAGATCCATGGCTCATATTATAGAAATCACAGATTTTCATGCACCGGAATTGGATGTATATGCCAGATTAACGGAAACACAGCTGCTCAATCGTCACGAACCGGAAAAAGGGATTTTTATCGCCGAAAGCCCTAAAGTAGTGGAGCGCGCTCTTGACGCCGGCTCCCGTCCCCTCTCACTGCTTCTGGAGAGAAAGCATATTGAAGGACAGGCAAAGAATATCATCGCAAGATGCGGCGATATCCCGGTCTACACAGCTGACTTTGATGTCCTGACGCAATTGACCGGCTTTCAGCTGACCAGAGGTGTGCTGTGTGCCATGCAGAGAACTGCACCAAAAACGGTTGCGGAAATTTGCCGTGGCGCCAGCAGAATTGCAGTATTGGAAAATGTAATGAACCCCACTAACGTAGGGGCGATTTTTCGCTCAGCCGCTGCTCTGGGCATCGATGCGGTACTTCTCACCCCTGCCTCCACTGATCCTCTGTACCGACGCGCCATCAGGGTCAGTATGGGCACGGTTTTTCAGATACCTTGGGCCTTTCTGGACGGCGAAACACGGGAAGGGTCTGCCTCTGATCTGAGCCCCTTGAAAGCAGCCGGTTTTAAGACTGCCGCCATGGCACTGCGCCACGACACCGTCAGCATAGATGATCCTGCACTCATGGCAGAAGATAAACTGGCCATCATCCTTGGAACAGAAGGGGATGGTCTTGCCGACAGCACCATTGCTGATTGTGATTATACGGTATGTATCCCTATGTCCCACGGAGTGGACTCTTTAAATGTGGCCGCAGCCAGCGCAATCGCCTTCTGGCAGCTGGGGAGACGGTAATGGTGCCGGTCTCCTACCAGCAATTTCCGCACTTTCTTTTATCCTCACCGGGCGCAATTCTGGCAGAATAGGCTTCCGCATCTTCGTACGTTTCAAAATAGTGTGGTTTCTTCATTGCATGCTTTCCATCTCCGGTGGCCGAACATTTTCCCACTATATGGATCTTACCGTTATTGCCGTTTACAGCATAGTCACCGGTATGTACTGTATCAGAGTCAGCCTCTGTGCTGTCCTTAGAACCTACGTCCTGACTGCTCTGCGTAATCTCCGGAGTTACAGCGATCGCCCCCGGCTCCCAATTTTCACTGGGTAAACAGTTCCAGGTGATTTCCTTGCCATCCGAATATGCGACCACACTGCCCTGCTCATCCGTCCGAAAAATCTTCATTCCCGCAGAACGCATTCTCTCAAGGGTCTCCCTGTGGGGATATCCGTATGCATTTTGCGTTTCACAGCTGATCACACAATAATCAGGCGACATGGCATCCAGGAAAGGCAGGGTTGACGAAGTATTGCTTCCGTGGTGCGCCGCCTTATAAACATCCACATCAATATCCAGACCATTGGCAAGGATATCCTCTTCCGCCGACTCTTCACAATCTCCGCTGAACAGAAAACTGTTATCTCCATTTCTCAATTTTAGCGCAATACTGCCATTATTGGGATCATCATATGTTCCATTGGGCACAATAACAGTAAACTTAGCATTTCCCAGTTGATACTCTGCACCAGCCTCAGGAAGCAAATAATCCATATGACGATATGCAATGGCACTCTTTAATTCTTCGTAAGCTTTATTATCTTTCTCAAAATCACCGATAAACAGATTATCAATAGTAAACTTCGTTATGATCACATCCGCACCGCCGATATGATCCGCGTCCGTATGCGTAAGTATCAGATAATCCAGTTTATCAACACCCTGCTTCATAAGATACTGTTGTACCATGGTGCCCTTTCCGCTGTCGCCGGTATCAATGAGCATATAGTGCCCATCAGCCTTGATCAGGGTGGCATCTCCCTGCCCCACATCAATGTAGTGGACTTCCAATTCAGCAGCCTCGGGCTCCGGATCAATCGTCTCATCGGCGATCATCGACTCATCGGATTCCACAGTTGTTCCAAAACTCTCAATCTCTTCCGGGATTTTTTCTTCCTGAGCCGGCACGCAGGAACTCATCATACAAATACAACTCAGCACAAATAAGATGTTTATTATTTTCTTTTTCATTTGTTTTCCCCTTTTTACTGTGTCTTTGTGCCAATATTATAATACTTTCCATACTATGCCGCAATACTGTACGCTTGCAGCGTCTCTTATCCTTTCATGATTGTTTTTCACAAAAGTCGTTTTTGTCCAACTTTTGTCTGAATAATCTATTGAAAATCAGCGCGAATAATGTTTAAATAGAGCCGAGGAGGCGATCAGGATATGAAATGTTTTGAATTCGATTTAAACAGAATTCTGAAAGTTACTTTGCTGAACAAGGTGAAAATCACACACAAAAACCCTCATGTCACGCGGATCAATCCCGAATATATCATGTATTTTCTTGTGAGCGGGCGACTTCACATTGAAAACGCAGGAGAAGATATCCTTTTACAGCCGGGTGATGTCTACTTATTTCAAAAAGACGATTTTCAAAGGCCACTGGAAGTGACAGAATGTGAATTCTGCTATATCCACTTTACCAACGCGCCGGACGCCGTGTACGACATAACAGACGAAGAATACAAAACACTGGTACATAACAAACAGGATGAGTACAAGGTCTACGTAAAGCAAAAGACGCATATCAACAGCGAAGAAGTCTTTTCCTATATCCTCAACATCCTGAAAAATCACAAAGTATTTTTCCAGAGCGACACGGAAGACCGGATCAAGAACGCGTATACCGTTGCAAATGTATTATTAAAACTGGAAAGCATAAATCTTCAGACGGCAACCGGAATCAAATCCTACCTGACCGTCAAAAACATTGCAGATTACATTGACAAAAACTACAACAAAGATTTTACCTCAGAGGATATCGAAGAGCTTTTTCTGCTTAATTACGATTATGCCAACCGGCTTTTCAAAAAAGTAAAAGGTACCAGCATAATGATGTACCGCAACGCCATGAGAATCAGTGTTGCGAAAGAGAAACTCACCGTATCCGTCAAACCCATGCATGAGATCGCTCAGGAAGTGGGTTTTGACGACAATTGCTATTTCAGCAGATGTTTTAAAAAACAGGAAGGTATCTCTCCCAAAGAGTACCGGGAAAGGATGATGAAATATGAAATTATATGATCCTTCTATCTCTACACTGGAATCAAACGGCCAAAGACTCTCCATATTTTCACTGGCAACGCCGGTCTTTCTCCAACATGTGTCCGTCGGCCTTCTGGGTACGATCAATACAATCCTTTTGTCCGGCTATAATCAGGATGCCGTTGGCGCAATCGGTGTAGCCAACCAGGTATCCGGACTGATTTCTGTCATTTTAATGATCTCCATCACAGGTATGAGAATCATCTTCGGCGTGGAGCTTGGAAGAAATAATACGAAGGAAGCGGCCTCCATTTCCGGCACTGCGTTTTGGGCAGCACTGATTTCTTCCATTGCAGGCGGCCTCATTGCTTCCATTCTGGCAGATCCCATACTCACAATGATGAACCTGGAAGGATATCCCAAAGCAATTGCCACAAGCTATATGCGGATTTATACTTCTTTTATGTTTACTTCCATGATTAGCGGATTCTTCGGAACGTGTCTCACCTGCCTCGGCCATACCAGACTGGTTGCGTTTTCGTCCGTTCTGACGCATATTTTGAATGCGGTGTTGGGTTATGTGGTCCTTTATGGCAATCTCAACCTTCCCTTCAGCGGCACAGACGGGCTTGCCATTCGAGCTATTGTTACCAATTTAGTTTCCATCGCCATCACCGGTACTGCCTTCTTCGTCAAAAAATGCCCTTGCAGTTTCAAGTTCAGTTTTGAGAACCTGAAACGTATTATCAGAATAGGATTCCCATCCTCCATGAATTCCCTTGCCTACAACGCGGGCCAGACGATCACCACCTCCATTATTGCAAGCTTTGGCATCACCGCAGTAAATGCAAAGGTTCATGTAAGCACTATTACTTCGTATGTTTTTTATTTCAGCATGTCTATTTCCTCAGCTACAGGAATCATAATGAGCAGACTTCGCGGTATGGAAGACTACGAAAAGTCCAACAGGCTGTTCTGGCAAAGTGTTCGTCTCAGTTCTCTTCTGAACTGTTGCGCATCCATAACAATTTTTATCGCAAAAAAACCGCTGCTCGGACTGTTTACAACGTCTCCTGAGATTATCAAGATTGCAAGCGCTGCATTGTTAGTTGATATCTTTGTAGAGACCATCAGAGGAACCACCAACGTGGGCGACACCTCTCTGAATGCCAACGGAGACGTAAGGATTGTTTCACTGGTTTCCATCACTGCCTGCTGGGGAGTCACCGTACTCTTCTCCTACCTGCTTGGTGTCAAACTTGGTCTGGGACTCGTTGGCTGCTGGATAGCCTTCGGTTTGGACGAGTTGTTCAAATCATCCCTTTATGTATTGCGCTGGAGAAGCGGAAAGTGGCGCGGACAAAGGATTTAGTTGCTCCGCGTTGCGCGCTCCCGCAACCTCGTCCATTCGTAGCTGCCGCGCGCTACGCTCCGCTACGATTCCTCCAACGCTCAGACCGGTTGCTACGCGCTGCGCGCTCCCGCAACCTCGTCCATTCGTAGCTCCCGCGCGTTGCGCTCCGCTACTCATGTCCGTACGCTCGTAAAATAAAGACAGCCTTACAAGCAAGCTTGCAGGCTGTCTTTACTTTACTCGCTGTCTTCGCTCAGTTTATACCCCATGCCCCATATGGTCTTGATCATGTCTCCCTTGCTTCCCAGTTTGCTTCTGAGTTTTTTTACATGGGTGTCTATGGTGCGGGCGTCTCCAAAGTAATCGTAATTCCACACGTTGTTCAGAATCTTTTCTCGGGACAGCGCTATCCCTTTATTCTCTATAAAATAGGTCAAAAGTTCAAATTCTTTGAAACTAAGGTCCACGGGCTGTCCGTCGATCATTACCTGGTGAGCCGTTTTGTCCACGGTGATACCGGCGAAGGTAAGCTTATCCTCCTGTTCTCTCTGTCCTGTGCGCCGAAGGATTGCCTCAATCCGGGCAACCAGGATTCTGGGGCTAAAGGGTTTGGAGATGTATTCATCCACCCCAAGTTCAAAACCCTTAAGTTCATCTCTTTCATCTCCTCGGGCTGTCAGCATGATAATCGGTACTCCGGAATGTTCTCTGATCTCCCGGCAAACCTGCCAGCCGTCCATTTTGGGCATCATCACATCCAAAACGATCAGGGCGATGTCCTTTTCACCAAAGAAAGTATCAATCGCCATCTCACCGTCAGAAGCCTCTATCACCTCAAAACCGCTCTTTACCAAAAAATCTCTGACCAGCTTTCTCATTCTGCTTTCATCATCTACAACAAGAATTTTCAGCTTATCCATATCTTCACTCCTCATCCGGTGTTGTTATTCTTATTATAACACCAAAATATGTCCATTCTGTGAAGTTTATAAAAGCCGCAAAAACAAGCTGCTTCCCTGCAGACATGTCTTGTGCGGCTTTCTTCCTGATGATTTAAATATATTATCTGCGCTCTCCCATAAAGATCACACCGAGACTGCCGGGACCGGAGTGTGCACCGATACTGGGGCCGACGGGAGTGATCAAGAAGTTCTGATAGCCGAAGCGCTCCTCAATCAACTGCTTCACAAAAAGAGCTTCCTCTTCGCAATCACCGTGTGCGATGCCAATGGCAATCTGTCTGTCCTTAAAGCTTCCTAAACGTTCTTCCATATTGTCAACCAGCGTATGAAGTGCCTTCTTCCTGCCACGCACTTTGGACAAAGCCAACAACTTTCCGTCATCATCCACATACAGAATCGGTTTGATATTGACCATGGTACCAATCACAGCCGATGTCTTGGAAAGTCTTCCGCCGCGATACAGATGATTCAGATCATCTACCGTAAACTGCACACAAATATGAGGCAACAACTCATTAATACATGCAACAGTCTCTTCCAGACTCTTACCGGCATTCTTCATCTCTACAGCCTTCATGATCATAATCGCTTCACCCAAAGAAACCGTCAGCGTATCAATGACAACGATCTTCATCTCAGGATGTTCTTCCATAACCTGGCCGGCCACCATCTGCACGTTGGAACAGCCACCGCTCAGCGCCGAAGAAAAGCTGATATGTATCACATCCTTCCCTTCCTGCTGATAGCGCATAAAAGTATCTTCAATCACTGCAGGATTGCTGGCCATAGTGCCAACTTTCTTCTGCTCGCGCATTGCATCATAGAATTCCTTTACGGTCAGTTCTCTGTCACCACCGTACACCTCTTCCTCTACCAAATAATAGTGAGGAATCACGCCAATCTGATTCTCATTGACGTAAGCTGATGGCAAATCGCAATTGCTGTCTGTTGTGATTACAAATTCTCTCATATTGTTTACCCACCCTTTATGAAACATCAGTCGCGAAACTTCACGTTTATTATACAAAAATCGCGCAGAAATTTCAATCAAATTATTTCATTTGGTAAAAATTGTTCCAAAATCAGCTTTGCTATACAATAACTATGACTTTGTGATTCATTTTATCCTAATAAAATAGCCAATCCCCTTCAACATTTGTATAACTGCGGTCCACACCGATATCCTCCATCCACTTTCGTGTTTCCAGAGTGGCATACGGGCCTTTCCCTGCGCTCGCCGGATCATCGCAGTCACAAAAATTATTTTCCCAAAGCCACTTTGGAGTGGGATACAGACAGATTTTGGGACGTATCAACTCATAAAACGAACGGTCAGGTCCTGCCTGGCCGTGATGCCCCATCTGTACAATATCCTTTCTAATCTTTGAAATATCATGTTTTGCCAGAAATTCTTTCTGCGCGTGCCAGTCAAAATCCCCCAGGAACAAGACGTCCCTTTTGGGAAAATGAATCAGAAAAATCAAAGAGGTAGAGTTTATTGTGGGATAATCCTTGTAATCAACAGGATGACTGACAATTTCCACCGACACACCCCCACATTCGATCGCATCTCCTGCATAAAGTGTATTCACCGGAATACTGTGAGCTTTTATCTGTGTCTCAAACAGCTCAAAAAATTTGTAGCGTGCCGGCTCCGCCTGTGCAATCCACTTCCGGTCAGGAAAGTGAAAACACATATTATCAATTTCAATGTCAAATACCGGAAATTTTTCCATAATCCAGATAAGTGCCCCAAAATGGTCGTTATGCGCATGTGTAATGATCCAAAGATCCACATGTTTTCCCCTCTGTCCAATCAGCCGGTAAAGCTTCCTGGCATCTTCCTCACAGTAAAAACCCCCGTCTATCACGATCACCTTTCCGTCAGGGGTATCAATCAAATATGACATCATCTGGGTATGACTTCCGTTTGCTACCTGTAATAGACTTCCTCCGCCCAATCCCAGGTCTGCGTGGTTCAATTTTAGCATTTCTGCCTCCTGTCTGTTACTGGCAAGCATTATTGAGGAACTGTCAGTTCATCATAGACCATGTGATGTTTTTCGTCCATGATCCAGTTTAAATGTCCGTGTCCGCTATACCACCGTCTGAAATCCACCCGCTCATCAATAAATACTGTCAGTGCATACAGGCCCGGCACACAATAAGGGTCTTTGTCCCTCTTACTATATTTGTGTGTCAAAATAAAATCCACGCGATCACCACGCAATTTTAAATTATCATATGCAAGTTTATACTCCTCTTCAGTGGCTTCCTCCTGAGGAAACCATTTCCCTGTACGTTTCCATTGTTCAGAACTCCTACAACCTCCGAACACCAAAAAGCTCTTTCCCTCCAATTCAAAAATATGGCCCCGCATCAGATGAACAATATTTTCTGTCAGCCGATGCACCTTACCCCCGTTCCATTCTTCCACCGGAAAACTGTATAGATGATCAAAATTCTCATGATTACCGTCCACCAAGGCAATAGGACACTTCGTCGAAAGTACCATCTCTGTAAATTTATCATTACTTTCCATATTGTCCATTTCCATACAAGTATCTCCCAACAGGATCAACAGATCATCCAGATGAGGCTCGGCAATGTACTTGTTAAAGGTTTCAAAATCCATTTTCCCGTGAAGGTCGCTTAGTAAATAAATCATAATAATACCGCCTTTCCGCTTTTAACAAGCCCGATATAGTCATCTGCTGTTTTGATCTCATTCTCCGAGCCCATTGCCGTTGCCGCAACATCTTCCGGCCTGTGTGCGTCAGAACCTGCAGTTCGGTATAATCCATATTCTTTAGCTGTAGCCTCCGCACATTCATCATAAGAGCAATGCCTGGGATTCAGATTGCGCACCTCAAAACCATCCACCAAATCCGGTGTTGTTATAAGATTACCATCACGATAAGGATGTGCCTGAATCACAAGAATCCCTTGACTTTTGGCAATCTCCATAAAATCAGCCACCTTCATCCGCATGAAATATGCATACTTCTTTAAGAAGGTCTCATCAATGCCATATAGCAGATAATGAATATTTTCAAGTTCATCAAATTCCACCTCTGCAGAGAACAAAACATTCATGTTATACTTTTTACCTGCTTTTCTTGCATTATGGTACCCTAACATAAACCGGTCGACGGTTTCATCCCATGTCAGTTCTCCCCAGGGTTCAAAAAACTTTGTTCCAAAATGGTTTGATATAAATAGCGTATGAAAACCGGCATTGTGATATGCCACAACCATTTCCTCTGCAGTGAGACGGCCGCATTTACTTCCTTCTTTTGTATGTAAATGTGTTTCTGTTTTATACATATTGCTTGAATTTCCTCCGAAGTTCTCTTTCTTAAGAATAATTATAATACCCAAAAAATACAATGTACATTGCATTTTAGGCAACATACATTGCATTTTAAGTAACATACATTGCATTTTTTCTCTTTCTCAAGTATACTAGTATAAAATAAGGATAAAAAAGAGGTTTTCAGAAAAAGCAATCACACAGAGGTAAGACAAAAATGGAAAAAGAATACTTTATTTTTGAAAATGGCTTTGATCATCATATAACGGTAATCGACCACCTGACATTAAATACCACCCCCGGTGGGAAAGGGTATTCTTATCACGAAGGATTTGAACTGTATCTGTTCCTTGACGGTGATCTCAGTATATCGGTTGAAGGTATCTCAATAGACATTACTCCCGGAGACATGGTTCTTCTGAAACCACATGTGATGCACCGCATCAATCTGCACAAAGTCTGCCGCTATCACCGCAAACATGTGGTTTTTGATAATGAAATATTTTCTCTGTCACTGCCTTATGGCAATTTACTGTATCAATCCCTCTACAAACAGGATGTGATCAAAATTACCGAGGACACCGTCTGCGAAGCCGGATTGGACCGACTATTGGATGAAATCATTCAGCACATCAGAAATCACACACACTATGATGATTTTTGTGCTCTGGTCAGTCTGCTGCGTTTGTTGATTTCTTGTGTCAACCAAGAAAATTCTCAATCTGTAATCAAAAACGAAAGAGCTTTCGAGATCATGCGTTACATCGACTCTCATATTCACGAGAAGCTTGATTATCGTAAGATTTCCGAACATTTCTATATCTCAGAAAAAAGTCTTTATCATATTATCCAGAGGGAAACCGGATTTTCACCAACCCGCTATCTCAACGAAAGACGCATCATGAAAGCAAAAACACTGTTAATGCAAGGTATTCCGGCGACAGAATCAGCCAGACTTACAGGGTATCAGGATTATACCGCCTTCTACCGCAATTTCAAAAAGTACACCGGCATCTCCCCTGCCCACTACTGCAGAATAATCAGGGAAAGAAATGCCTCACTATTTCACGAATATTCTCTTTAAGCAAAAACACCGCATAACTGCGGTGTTTTAATGGAGTAGACGGGAGTCGAACCCGTGTCCAAAAGCCCATTCCCTGTCCTTCTACTATCATAGTCCGTTATCGTGGTCTAAGACCCATTCCCTCCTGCATCAGGAAACGAACACCCTGGTGCACTTGGTAGCTTCATGATACGCCCATGTGCGCAAAGCTTAACACATGTCGTTTCTCACATAGTCGATGCCCGGATTCTAAGGTGTGAGTGCCCTAGAGCGGACAGCTGCCATTAGGCAGCGTATGCTAAATTATCTTCAGCGTTTATTTTTAATTTTGTGATTAACGTGTCACAACGGATAGCTTCTCCAGCTGCAAGACCCCTGTCGAAACCTTGACTACCCCGAATAGGAATCGGTCTACTCCTTCGATCCCTTTCGTGTTGTCCATTATAGAACATACAAATTAAAATGTCAACTGCTTTTACTGTCCTATTATCCCAGATTTCTCACCTTGAATTCTTTTTCCATTTCTCTTTTCTGGTCCTTCTTGGCGATGTCCTCTCTCTTGTCATAGAGTTTTTTACCGCGGGCAAGTCCAACTTCAACCTTGGCTTTCCCTTCTTTAAAATATACCTGCAACGGCACCAGTGTATAACCCTTCTCCTTTATCTTGCCTGCAAGCTTGTTGATCTCATATTTATGCATCAGAAGCTTCTTCACGCGCAGCGGATCTTTGTTGAAGATATTGCCCTTTTCATAGGGACTGACATGCATACCGTAGACAAATACCTCTCCTTTTTCAATGCGGATGAAGGCTTCTTTGATACTGCACTTACCCATACGCATAGACTTCACTTCCGTGCCATGGAGGGCAATCCCGGCCTCATAGCTCTCATCAATAAAATAATCATGATAGGCCTTTTTATTGTTGGCTATCAGTTTCTGCGGCTCATTCTTTGCCATCTTGTTACCACCTTTCCGAAGCTGCCAGGGCTTCGTCGAATTCTGTTATCACTGGTCATCGGAATCTTCAAAGGAATCTTCTGTCAGATCAAAGTCCACAGTCCTGGTTATTCTGTCAGCGCCGGTCACACGCACCTTGACAGGCATTCCTAGCTTATATGTCTTGCCTGTGGCTTCACCCACCATTTCATAGGTCTCCTCCCGGTAATAAAAATAATCACCCGGAAGTCTTGATACGTGCACCAATCCTTCTACCGTATTTTGCAGTTCCACATACATCCCCCAGGCTGTGATGCCGGAGATCACGCCGTCAAACACTTCTCCGATATGGTTCTCCATATACTGCGCCTTCTTCAGCTTTTCAGTGTCGCGCTCAGCCTCATCAGCCCTTCGCTCCGTTTCAGAAGAATGCTTGCAAACTTCGGGGAGGATGCTTCTGTAATGTTCTGCTCTCTCTTCCTTCAGTCGTCCTCTCAAGTGTTCCTTAATGATCCGGTGAATCTGAAGGTCCGGATATCTTCGGATGGGAGATGTAAAATGACAGTAATACTGGCAGGCCAATCCGAAATGTCCGGCACTCTCCATGTTGTATTTTGCCTGTTTCATGCTCCTTAAAGTGAGTCTGCTGATCATCGCCTCTTCCGGTGTACCTGCAATGCGATCCAGAAGCTTCTGTATCTCTTTGGGATGGATCTCCTGATCACTGACTTTACTCTTTGCCCTTCCGATTGCCTTCATGTAATATCCGAAGTTATTGATAAACGTTGACAACTTCTGTATCTTGTCAGCATCCGGCGTATCGTGGACTCGATAGACAAAAGGCATCTCCATCCAGTAAAAATGCTGGGCAACAGTCTCATTGGCCGCCAACATAAAATCTTCTATGATCATAGTAGCCACATTGCGTTCATAAGGCTTGATCTCCAAGGGACAGCCATCCTTATCAAGGATGATCTTTGCCTCCGGAAAATCAAAATCTATGGAACCACGTTTTCTTCTCTTAGCCCGTAGTACCGCGGCAAGATCACGCATCAGGAAAAACATAGGGGTCAAAGGTGCATACTGCGCAAAAGCACTGTCTGTATGGATGATACTTTCTTCTTCCAGAATCTTCTTTACGGCAGTATAACTCATCCTCTTGTTTACTCTGATTACGGATTCGCAGATTTCATAGTCCGTGATCTCCCCCTGTTCATCCACGGTCATCAGACAACTGAGTGCCAACCGGTCAACGCCCTCGTTCAAGGAACAAATCCCGTTGGAAAGTGCATGGGGAAGCATCGGAATAACTCTGTCTACCAGATAGACACTGGTTCCTCTCTTAAGCGCTTCTCTGTCCAGGGCAGAATTCTCCTGCACATAATTGGTGACATCAGCAATGTGTACTCCCAGCTTATATTTGCCATCCTCGTAGGACACACTTACCGCATCATCCAGATCCTTGGCATCCTCTCCGTCTATGGTCACCATGACCACATCTCTCATGTCCCGGCGTCCTGCCATGTCAGCCTCGGTCACCTCGTGGGAAACCCTCTCCACCTGATTCATGACCTTCTCGCCGAATTCCGTCGGTAGTTCGTATCCTTTGACAATGGACATGATGTCCACACCGGGATCATTGATATGGCCCAGAATTTCTACCACTTTTCCCTCCGGGCTCTTATTATCACTGCCATAATCCGTGATCTCAACCACTACCTTGTGACCGGTAACCGCTCCCTTGGAACGCTCTGTGGGCACAAAGATATCCTGAGGCAGCTTGGCGTTGTCCGGCACCACAAATCCGTAACGGCTCTTTGACTGCTCATAAGTGCCAACCACCTGATTCATGCCTCTGGAAAGAATCTTGACAATCTGGGCCTCCTGCCTTTTGCCGCTACCTTTATCAGGCACAGCGCCCAACAGGGTCACCTGAACCGTATCTCGGTGAAATGCGCCATGCACCTTATCTTCCGGAATGAACAGATCCTCATCCCGACCCTCTATTTCCACAAATCCAAATCCCTTGGCATGGCTGATAAAGGTTCCTGTCAGCACCTTGCCGTTGGACTTCATATATTTTCCCTTACTTGTGATCATCAGCCTGCATTCTTCCAGAAGTTCATCCAGAATGCCTTTGAATTCCTGCCGTTCTTCCTTTTTCACTTGCAGAAATACCGCAAGCTCCTTTTCTTTCATAGGAATATACAGCTCATCATTCACCAGATCGCAAATAATCTTCTTTCTCTTTTCTCTTATCTGATCCATATTCTTTTCCTTTGGCTTGCCGTAAAAATACTGCAAACATTGCGCTTCTCTTTCCTCTGAAGAACAAAGAGTCCGCTCACAAACTCTCGCGTCGAGCGAGGTCGCGAAAGCGACATTTACCTTGAACGCGCGGGGGCATCCTCCCGGCGCGTCTTTCCTATCATGAAAATAAAAAAGCACCCTAATCGCTAGAGTGCTTTCGTCTTAACTTCTTAAAATACGTTCAGATTCAGTATTGCCGCAAGAACTACAAATAATACTGCTAAGATTCTGGTAATCTTGACCAAAAGTCCTTCCATGGAACGTCCTTTGTTCTTGCCCCAGTAGGTCTCAGCTGCACCACTAATGGCACCAAGTCCTGCTGACTTGCCTTCCTGCATCAATACCAGCACGGTAAGTGCGATACATACCAATATAAAAATAACAGTTAAAACGATCTTTAGCGCTCCCATTTCCACACCTCCTAATGTCAAGCAGATATCATTGTAGCACACAATACAAATAATTTCAACTGGTTTCTTACATTTTTTTACTCAATTATCAGATCTTGTTGAACGGATCCGTGTATTGGGCAGATGTTCCCAGTTCCTCCTCAATTCGCAGCAATCTGTTGTATTTTGCAACCCTGTCACTCCTGCAGGGAGCACCGGTCTTGATCTGTCCGGCGTTCAACGCCACGGAAAGATCTGCAATGGTGGTGTCCTCCGTCTCGCCGGAACGGTGTGATATAATGGCTTTGTATCCATTTTTGTGAGCCATTTCCACTGCGTTCACCGCCTCGGATAAGGTTCCGATCTGGTTTACCTTTACCAGAATGGCATTGGCACAATGAAGCTTGATCCCGGCATCCAGACGCTTGGTGTTGGTGACAAAAAGGTCGTCTCCCACCAGCTGCACCCGGTGGCCCAGTCGCTTGGTCAGTTCTTTCCACCCATCCCAATCGTCCTCTGCAAGACCGTCTTCGATGGAGATAATAGGAAATTGTTCCGACAGGCTTTCATAATATGCGATCATCTCTTCCGTGCTTCTGTAGATCTCGCACCCCTTCAGGCTGCTTTCTCCCGGGAAATAATACATTCCGGTTTCTTCCTGATACAATTCACTGCTGGCGGCATCCATAGCTATTTTAATATCGTTTCCCGGAGTATAGCCGGCCGCCTCGATTGCTTCCATGATCACTGTGAGCACACTCTCCGCATCCGGCAGATCAGGCGCAAAACCTCCTTCATCACCCACGCCTGTGGAAAGACCTCTGGCCTTTAAAATATTTTTCAGATTGTGATAGATCTCTGCGCAGATCCGAAGACCGTCACGAAAACTCTCCGCCTGCACAGGCATGATCATGAATTCCTGAAAATCCACAGTATTGGCCGCGTGCTTGCCGCCGTTCAAGATATTCATCATCGGTACCGGCAAAAGTCTGGGACTGACACCGCCCAGGTAACTGTACAAAGGCATGCGAAGTGCTAAAGCCGCTGCCTTCGCCACTGCAAGAGACACAGCCAGCATGGCATTGGCCCCAAGATTACTCTTATTTTCGGTGCCGTCTGTCTCCATCAGAATGCGGTCGATTTCAATCTGCTTCAGCGCATTTCTGCCGCAGAGGACACTGGCTATTTTTTCGTCAATATTTTTCACAGCATTCTGTACACCGAGGCCAAAATATCTGGTCTCGCCGTCACGCAGTTCCACTGCCTCAAAACGGCCTGTGCTGGCACCGGACGGCACCGATGCAAGCCCCGTAAAAGTGCGCCCCTCCAAACGGTCTTTCACCGTCACCTCAGCCTCCACTGTAGGATTCCCCCTGGAATCCAGAATTTCTCTGCCATGTACTTTTTCAATCTCCAGATACTGCATGCTTCTACCTGCCTTTCCGCCGTCGCTGCCCTATACCTTTCAGCACTTGTGCAATATGCATCCGCTAAAATCTCCGGGAAGCCACGCCCATATTTTTACAGATTAAATTATCCCCGTGTCATACCGGTTTATGCATGTCACGGGGATCAAATACCCAATTCTTATTTGCTGATCAGCAGAGACTTTCCTGTCATCTCAACAGGCTGCTCCTTACCCATGATCTCGATCAGAGTAGGAACGATATCTGCCAGACAGCCGCCCTCTCTTAAGGTATATGCCGGATCGTAATTCACCAGGATGAACGGTACCTCGTTGGTGGTATGTGCGGTAAACGGTTCTCCGGTGGCATAATCTACCAGCTGCTCCGCATTGCCGTGGTCTGCACAGATGAACATTGCGCCGTCCATCTCCTTCACAGCCTCTACAGCCCTGCCAACGCACTCGTCTACGGCTTCCACAGCCTGAATAGCTGCATGTTCCACACCGGTATGACCTACCATATCGGGATTTGCAAAATTTATGATGATCACATCATATTTATCGCTGCGAATTGCTTCTGTCAGTTTATCACACACCTCATAGGCACTCATTTCCGGTTTCAGATCGTAAGTTGCCACCTTGGGGGAATTCACGAGGATTCTGTCCTCGCCCTCGTTGGGCTTCTCTACACCGCCGTTGAAGAAGAACGTAACATGAGCATATTTCTCAGTCTCGGCAATTCTTGCCTGAGTCATATTGTTGGCAGCAAGCCACTCGCCGAAGGTGTTAGTTACAGATACCTTATGGAAGGCTACCAGCTTATTGGCGATGGTGGGATCGTAATCGGAGAAGCACACAAAAGTAATATCCTTGCGTGCACCTCTGTCAAATCCCTTGAAATCATCGTCGCAGAATGCTCTGGTAATCTCACGGGCTCTGTCGGGGCGGAAGTTAAAGAAGATCACACTGTCGCCATCCTGAACAGTAGCCACAGCATTACCGCCTTCCACTGCAACAGTGGGCTTTACAAATTCATCCGTCTCTCCCTTATCATAGGAAGCCTGAATGCCGCAGATACCGCAGGCAGCTGTAAGGCCTTCTCCCTTGGTCATAGCATCGTAAGCAAGCTTTACGCGATCGTAATTATTATCTCTGTCCATAGCATAATAACGGCCCATAACGGAAGCAATCTTGCCCACACCGATTTTTTCCATCTCAGCAGCCAGTGCTTCGGCAAATTCCTTACCGCTGGCAGGAGGAGTGTCACGTCCGTCTAAGAAGCAATGTACATACACTTTCTCAAGCCCGTTTCTCTTGGCAAGTTCCAGCAGACCGTAAAGGTGCGTATTGTGACTGTGAACACCGCCATCAGACAAAAGACCCATCATGTGCAGGGCGCTGTTATTCTTCTTACAGTTCTCTACTGCAGCAAGCAGTGCAGGGTTCTCGAAGAATGTGCCGTCCTGGATCTCTTTGGTGATCCTGGTCAATTCCTGATATACGATACGTCCGGCACCCATATTCAGATGTCCAACTTCTGAGTTACCCATCTGACCTTCCGGGAGACCTACTGCCATTCCGCTGGCATTGCCCTTTACAAAAGGACATTCCGCCATTAATTTATCCATTACAGGGGTTTTTGCCTGTGCCACAGCATTTCCCGCTGTCTTTTCATTCAGACCGTAACCGTCCAAAATCATCAAAACTACAGGTTTCTTACTCATATTTCCTCCATTTCCGGTATGCATAACATATATATGCCGTACCGATAACCACAAAAATTTATCATTTAGCGAACCGTATCAAATTATACACTTTATTTTGGGCAGGTGCAATAGAAAAAGAGACAGAATCTGAAATTACCTATTGTTTTTTTGCCCGAAACATCATAAAATATTGAGAATAACTATCATCGGAGGCTGACATGATCACATTTCTTGCCAGAGTATTTATCAAAGATTACAAAAATACATCATCGCCACAGACCCGCCAATCTTACGGGATCCTTTGCAGTGCCGCGGGAATCGGACTGAACCTCCTTCTCTTTGCAGGTAAGTTTCTGGCAGGAATCCTCAGCAATTCCATTGCCATAACAGCCGATGCCTTTAACAATCTCTCCGATGCCGGTTCTTCCATTGTCACAATGGCGGGCTTTAAATTAGCGGGACAAAAACCTGACTCGGACCACCCTTTCGGTCACGGACGGATCGAATACATATCAGGGCTCATCGTCTCTTTCCTCATCCTGCTCATGGCCTTTGAATTACTGAAATCCTCTGTATCCAAGATACTGCATCCCCAGCCGCTGACCTTTTCCCCTATAGTGGTCGTGATCCTCGTATTGTCCATTGCGGTCAAATGCTATATGGCTTACTATAACAGAAACATCGGACGGAAAATCGATTCTGCCGCCATGCGCGCCACAGCAACCGACAGTTTCAGTGATACGCTTGCTACTTTTGCAGTCCTCGTGGCCACACTGATCTCTCACTATAAAGGAATTAATATCGACGGCTATTGCGGTATTCTCGTGGGCCTGTTTATCTGCTATGCGGGAATCAACGCTGCCAAAGACACCATTGGCCCGCTCCTCGGCCAGGCTCCCGCGCCGGAATTTGTCAGCGAGATAGAAAAAATCGTTATGTCCTATGATGGCATCATAGGCATTCATGACCTGATCGTTCACAATTACGGTCCCGGAAGAGTCCTAATCTCACTACACGCGGAGATACCTGCAGAAAGCGATATCCTGACCATGCACGATATGATCGATCTGATCGAGCATGAGCTGCGCGATCACCTCAGCTGCCATGCTGTGATCCACATGGATCCCGTTCGTGTCAATGATCCTGAAACAGATCGACTGAAAGAACTGGTAACCGGTTATCTCGGAGAAATTTCGCCTCAGCTCTCACTCCATGATTTCCGTATTGTAACGGGGCCCACACATACCAATATCATATTTGACGTAGCGGTTCCCTATTCTTTCAAAATGACCGACAAAGAGATCGTTGAGAGGCTCTCGTCACAGATACAGCAGGAAAACAGCAATTATTATGCCGTGATCGAGGTGGATAAAACATACACCGGAAACTAGTCCGTTACATACTGGATGATTCCTGCCAGTTCACCGTCTTCCACAGTGATGATCCCCTGTTCTCCCACAAATTCATTGCTGATTCCAATGGGATAGTCATTTTTTATGGTATAATTTTCCAATGGGTATTTCATTCCCCGGATGCTGACGCCTCGTGCCTCTTTTCCCAGAGAAAACAGAGACAGGTATCCTTCCATACCCGGTTGAAATTTCACCTCTTCGTTCTTCATCACGAAGATCATGGAACTAACGTCACACAGATACCCCTGTGCACCCTGATTCTTCAAAAAAAGCAAACACTGGATATTGGCCAGGGTATGTTCCAGTCTTCCGCCGGTGCCTCCATAAATTCTGAAAGTACGAAACCCCCACTCCAGTCCCAGTCTGAGGGCAGCCAGCATGTCTGTGTCATCCTTTTCCGGTTCTAACTGAATCACTCGGTCAGGCACCTGTTCCTTTAACACTTCTATCGCTTCTCTCTCCCGCTCACTGACGGAGTCAAAATCGCCGATAATAATATCCGGTTCCAATCCAAGCACACCGCAGTAGGACAGGCCTCCATCCACAGCGATGACCAAGTCTTCTTCTTTCCGATCAATCTTTCCCACTGTCAGATCACCGGCTCCAATCACAATACAATTTCCGGTCAATAACGGTTCACTCATCATGTACTCCTTATCAAAAATTAACTATTTACGGTAATTATGATATCATTTCCTGCTTTACTTTGCAATTGCCTGATTGTATACTGATTATATTGTTTGTAAATTCATTACGTTATCCCGAAAGAAGGCAGGAAACACAGATGCCATACTTTTTTTATCGAAATTCCCCAAAACAGACTGCAGATTTGAAGCGGCTCACCGCAATGGAAAACCGCTACCGCAGTGCAGCCAGAGAATGTTTTACACAAAGAGTTACCTATTATCATCAGGTGACAGGCGGCATTTATCACAAAATAACCATCCGAGACCAAAAAAGCCGTTGGGGTAGCTGTTCCTCCCGCGGAACCTTATCCTTTAACTACAGATTGATCTTTGCACCCTCCAAAGTATTGGACTATGTGGTTGTCCACGAGTTGTGCCATTTGACCCACATGAACCATTCCTCTGATTTCTGGCACATGGTGGAACGCATCATGCCTGATTACCGTGTTCACAAAAAGTGGCTGAAGGAGCACGGCCATGAACTGACTTTGGAAAATCACCTGACACAAAAGGGCATTCCCCTGACCGTTGAAGATTGAACGAATCACACAAAAGGCACCTTATGAAATTATTTTCACAAGGTGCCTTCTATTGTATGTACGTCATCCGTTCAGGAAACGTAATTAACGATTGTCATTTACATATAACTGTACACGGTTATTAATGATACCTGCAACATCTGCAGCCGTTTTCTGACCGGCAAAGAAATATGCAGCCTCTTCGTTAATAATATTCATAATGTCCTGATCATAGTAAGATGCTCTGTCCACACTCTGTACAAAAGCAACCAGGTCATCTACCTGCTCCTGGGTCAGAGGGTCGATGATAAAGCTTTCATTGTTCATGTAGAAATAGTCGTCGTACTCTACTTTATTGCCGTTCTCATCCAGATAATAAGGCTTCTTGGTGCCCTCGGCAGCTTTTTCCATAAAAACAGACTTAAGTACCGGGAATCCCCAATTGAGGTCTTCACTTCTCTGATATTCTTCCGTCAGATAATAGCGGATAAATTCCCATGCGCCTTCAATATCCTTAGACTTTGCGGATATTACATAACCGGTACTGCAATTGACTACGGAACCGTTACCGTTTGCATTCGGGAAACCTACATACGATACATCCTCTCCAAAGTAGCCGTTGATATTATAATTCATCTCTCTCACATTGTAGATGGATACCGGCATCAGAAGAGTTCTGTCTTCACGGAACTGGCTGTCATAATAGGTCCAGTAGTCCTCATCCTGCTCCACAATTTCAGGAAGTGTCTTGGTATACTCTAACATTTTGATGAATTCCGGAGAATTAAAACTGCATTTTCCGGTGGCCGCATCAATAAAGTCTGTACCACAATACTGCATAATCTGATAGAAGAAGCTGTCTCTGGTAAATCTTCCCAAAAGGCTGGTTCCATCATCCATCTCCTCAGACATACGCATAAATTCTTCCATATTCCATCCGGTCTTATCGCCAAAAATTGACTTCTTACCGATAAGAGTCTCTATGTTAAAGGAAGGTACCAACCGATACAGTTTTCCGTCAACCGAATATGCCTTGAATACATTTTCCATATACTCTAACTGAGACAGTTCCGGATCATTTTCAATCAATTTACCGATATCTGCAATCAATCCCTTTGCAATATAATTGTCAAGCTTTGTCTGAGGGTCAACAATCAGAATATCCGGCATCTTACCGGCAATTATATCATTGTTCAGCTGGGAATATCCCGCCTGATAATCATCCATCGTCTGATAAGAAGAGTAATCTCTCACTGTAATACGATATTTGGTATTCGTTCTGTTAAAATCAATAACGCGCTTTCGGGTATTGTATTCCAGATAGTTGGCGCCGAGAACCAGAACTCTTTTGTCCGGAATATCCTCCGGAGCCACCTTCGTCATGGTAACCAGCTTAAACTCATTGTCGATAATGCTGTTATAGGCAGCAATCATATGCTCCTCATCAAGCATGATCTGATTGCTCATCCAGATAGTATCCAGATCCGAGTTGATAAAACTCATGACCTGAGTCACATTCTCATCACCGAGATTATAAATAAAAACACCTTCATTATTCGTCATTATCAGGTCAGAAACCGTTCCCTGATTGAAACCGTTCATCATCAGCATATCCGGCAGTTCGATCATCTCGCCTTCCACGCCGGTTTCAATATCGTAAGTAAATGCTGACAGACTGTCATATTCTGTTCCATAAACGGTTACAAGCAAAGACCCATCGGGTCTGATCAGGATCTGCCCAAGATTGCTCTGAGTGAATTTCAGTTCCTTCTCACCGATCATATTGCCATTGGTGTCGAAGGTCATCATCGTTCTGGTCTCCTCTTCTTCCCCATAGCTGACGCAGATCAGTGCCAGATTTCCTTCTTTTGTCATACCGAGCTGTTCGATATATCCTCCGTATTCACTGCTGCCCATTATCTCACTGAGATCATAAGACCAAAGCTGACTTCCTCCATCGCCCCAGCAAATCAGTTCGGATACGGTTTCATAAATATAATTTTGAGGGTCCGAGTCATTAACACGCTCCGTATTATTGATGGCATAAACCTTATCTCCGCCAAAAATGATACGATTGAGCCAGCTGTATGAAATATCATCATCCTTATTCATCTGCAGATCATAGGTCTTTAAATCGCTTCCGTCCGGCAGGAAAGAGATGACCCTGAACACATTGACACTCTCTTCAATGGCAACATCCTCTCCCCCCTCAGGCAACACCACAGGGGCATCCATACTAAGCCGTGGCTGAACATCTGCTCCTCCTGTAATCCACATATCCAAAAGCACATACACTCTGCCCCCGTCATAACTCATGGAATGGATACCTACACCATTTCCCATTTCGCCGATATCCAGCTCCTCATAAGAAAAAACATACTGCTTGGCAAGGTCGCTGTTGGCATTCCCCGTGCCCGCTTTATCGCCGCCACTGCTGACGTCATCACCGCCTGTCTTACCGCCGCAGGCAGCAAGTCCCAGTACCATAACAGATACCAGACACAGACTCAGTATTCTCTTACAAAGCCCTTTTCTCATAATTACTCCTCCTCTTTTTTATTAATATTATTATATTTCATATCACCGTGTGTGCGGATGCGTTGCTTTTTGGCACGCAACTCTTCCATTTTCATCTGACACTTATCCCTGATGCAATGCAGGATGCTCTTGATCGTCCATGTCTTATGCTTAAAGTAACGCACTGCAAGAATAGCCGCCAAGACTGTAGGATAGGCCAAAAACAACGCAGCAAATAATGTGATCAGCGCTATGATGTCCTCATAACCTCTTGCAACATTCTCCCAATAAGGGTATATGATAGCTTTCCGGTTCATGCTCCTTGTCCCAAATTGTGTGATGGTACGAAACCGTTTGAGCAGATCAAATCTGCCGGTATTCTCAACCAGATCTACACTGTCTTCTGCCACACCTATATGATCTCTGACATAGTTAAAAGCATAATTCTTTACCGGGTTGGGCATCACGATCTCATAATGATTGATGCCGTTACTCTGTCCCAGCGTTTCCAGCGTATGCCAGGAAACATATACCAGCGTTCCGTCAAGCCCTGCCGCTTTTGAAAGCCTCCCGTCTTCTCTCTCGATCACACCTGCCACAATATGGGGGACACCTCCCACCATAACCGTCATTCCGGCCACTTGATTGGAGCCAAAAAGCTGCCAGGCAGCATCCTCATCCAGAATGCAATGATCCTGATTCAGATTATCTTCCGAAAAGTAAGAACCATCCAATAGTTTCAGCGGATGAAACAGGAAGAAATCTCCGCCGATCCCTATGGCATCCGCCGAAAGAGATGCTCTGTCATTGGAAAGGGAAATCCTTCCAGACGCGCTATATGCATCTGCCCAAAGCCTCGCACCTGCATTGGGGGAGTCCTGGACGATAGAAGCCTCCATCAATGCCGCATCCAGAGAATGCCTGAAGTACTCAATACTGTCCGCATTCACTCCTGCATCACCGGAAAAGAAACAACTGATCTGGGAAACATCCTTTTTATCGCTCCAGCGCTCAGCCATCTGCTGTGGCAACAGGCGATTGATCAGCATGGACGACACTGCAGTGAGTAACAGAAAAAACAGAACCGATAACACTGCACTGATTAACAGAACAATGCTTCGGGCAGAGAGAGAAAATCTGAATTTCTTCATATCACTCAACCTTTCTTATTGTTCTGACAACCTGACTAACTGGCCCGCCTGCACCGGTTTGGTGGAGGTGGTTATCACAAATTCATACCCCTGCAAAGCGCCTCTGATCGCAGATGTAGTATCATCACTGGCAAGCACTTCCACATCCATTCTTGTAGCTTTATAGCGGTTGCCCAAAGGACTGGACTTGGACTCAACAACCAAAATGAACTTACCATTGTTGTCTTCACGGATTGCACTGTTAGGAATCGTCAGATCATATCTTGCACTTTTGTCACCAACAGACACATTTAATGTCTGACCGGCCACAACACTTCCCTTCACTTCAAACTCCAGCAGTTTGCTTTGTGAGGGATTGGAAGGATCCGGCTTGATCCTCTTTAATGATACAGCCACATCGTCATATCTCCAGGAGTTTACCAGCTCAGCTTCCATTCCGGGTGTGAGCTTGCTCGCCTGCTGTGAGCTCACAGAAAAACTCATGGATAATCCGGCACCTGCCGGCTGTATGGTGGCAACTGCACTTCCCGCAACCGTATTCTGACCGGCAGTAACGTTGATGGCGGAAATGGTACCTGCGATGGGGGCCTCGATTACTGCTCCCGTAGCTTTTCCTTTCAGCCTTTCCACCTCTGCACGAAGCTCGTTGATGTTTTCCATTTTGCTTCCCAGGTTCAACTCGGCAGAGATATCAGACAGCAACTGTGCCTTGGCCTCATTAGCATCGGCAAGCTTTTTGTTTCTGTCTGCCAGTTCCAGATTCCAATTACTGATCTGCAGATTCACTGCATTGATACTGTTGGAAATATGATTCTGGGAATTGTTCAGATTGGTCTTTGCTTTGGCAAGCTCCGAGGCCAGATTGTCGTAGACAGCCTTTGCATTCTGATCATTTACGATGGCCTGCTGGGTATCCCGCTGTGCTATGTAATTATTCTTGTTGGTATCTGCCACAAGATATTCTTTGTATGTAACTTCATAGATAGGAACCTGATCATTGCCGGAAACTTCATAACCGATCACAATCTTCTCATTATATTTGTCGATCACCTGCTGACAGGCATCAATTTTTTCGTTCAGCTGTGCGATTTTATCAAGTGCCTGCTTTACAGGATCCGCGTCATACGCCGCCTGTGCCTTGGCATAAGCCTCCTCGGCTGCCTTGGTATCCGGTTTGCTTATGTCCAGCTGATTCTTCAGTGCATTCAACTGACTGATAGACAGTTCAATCTCCTCAATCTCTTTCTCAAGCTTACTGATCTCAGCCTCCGCCGCCGTAATCTTGCCCTGATATACTGCGATACCGGAAGTGGTGCCGCTCTGCACATTGTTTACTACACTGCTTGAAATACTTCCGTTCAGGATCTGCAGCTCAAATTCAAGAAGTGCTGCCTCCAAGGCTTCTTCAGCCGCCTTCAGCTCATCACTTTCCTTGTCTGCAAGCACAAATATTACATCACCTTTCTGCACCTCTGAACCGACTGTCACCATCACACTCTCTACTGTTCTGGTCTCATACACCTGCACGTTGTAAGGATTGTCACTTTCTACCACGCCGGTTCCCCTGATCTTCGCAGTAATAGCTCCGGGCATAACATACTGGGTTGCCACTTCCGGCAACGAATAGTTCATAATCGTGTTAGAGAAAAAAGTTAATACCAGCATAATTGAAAGAAATACAATCGCTGCATTTTTCACCCAATCTCTTCTTTTGCTCGTCTTATCATTCATAGCTTCTCATCCTCTCCTCAATCACCCTTTAATTCCACCCTGATAAGTGATACCCTCCACCAGGTATTCTTCCCCATACAAAAATACCAGCAGACTGGGCACCATGTATATGGTAGCCACCGCAAACGCAAGACCGATCTCACCCTGATTAATCTTACTGAGAAACACCGATAACGGGTGCATCTGTTCATCACTAAGAAGGATCAGCGGCTGTTCCACCATATTCCAATAATCTATAAATATCAGTATCGCCGCCGAACAGATCACACCTTTGCACAGCGGCATACAGATCCTTCTGTAAATCTGCATTTCTCCTGCACCGTCTATCTGAGCAGCCTCAATCACCCCGGTGGGGATCCTTCGCATAAACTTTGTGAGCAAAAAAACCGCGAAGGGTGAAAAAATACCCGGCAGCCATATAGCCCATCTTGTATCAAGCACCCCCAACCAGTCAGAAATAAGATAATTGGGTACCAGAGTAACCTGATAAGGCATCAGCATTAATATGATATAGGAAAAAAATATAATCTCCCTGAGTCTTCCGCGGTATCTTGAAAATCCGTAGGAAGCAAGTGATGCCACCAACAGCTGGAAGATCACAATAGGCCCTACCAGAATCACAGAGTTCCAGAACTTCAGCAGATAATCCGGACTCTTGAACAACACCGTAATGTACTGACTGAAAGAAACAATATCGGGAATAAATTTCAGATTCACCTTCTCTCCGATAAACACTTTACCACCGGTATCCGTGGTGGCAAATATGGTTCCGTAGTTGGCTGATATTTCCGAAGAAGCCATAAAAGAATTGGTGATCGTCAATATAATAGGCATCAGGAACAGTAGGGCAAAGGATGCCGCAATGCAGGTTGCAAAGGCAATCCTCACCTTGGACCATACCTTCCTGCTCATGCTTTTTCTCTTTAACCGGAGATCTACGCCGGAATCACTTCGTACAGGTCGTCTCATACTCATCCGTCCACATCCTTTCCGAAATGATTTTCCACAAGAAACAGGATACCGATGATAAGGATCATAACCAGTGACATAAGGATTGCGGCCGCTGAAAGCTTCTGGTAATCCAGAGAAGCAAACGCATTATTCATCATATGCTGCAACATATAGATGGAATCATACGGATAGTCACCGGTCAACAGGTACACCTCCCTGAACACCTTAAAGGAACTGATCAGAGACATAATGGTCACAAACAGAATGGTGGAGGAGAGGTATCTTGTCTTGATATAGAAAAAAGTCTGAAGCGGTGTGGCACTCTCCAATTTGGCCACCTCCAGCACATCTTTAGGTATACTGGAAAGGGCTGTCATAAACAGGATCATGTTATAGCCCAAATTCTTCCACAAAAACAATAAGATCACCACAATGGGCGCATATTCCGACTTCAGCCAGTCTATCTTGGACCCCCCAAGAGAAAGCAGCAGTTCATTCACTGCGCCGTTGTAATGAAACAGCACCTGCCAAATCAGTACAATGGATGCCACCGGAACCATCAGGGGACTTAAGAAAAAGGTTCTGAACTGACTCTTGAACGGAATCTTTGATTCCAATACAATGGCAAGCAACAAAGACAGGATCACTGCAAGAGGTACTGCGATCACCGAAAATACCAAGGTATTTTTGATTGCCGTCTGAAAGGACAGATTCTTAATCAATCTCCTGAAATTATCCAGAAATACAAATTCTCCGCTGATCGGACTGTCCACAAAGGAATAATAGATCACCACCAGAAACGGAAGCACAAAAAAGGCAAGCACGCCAAGAAAACTGGGGGTAATATATAACCCCGAGCTGATTCTGATCTTGCGCAATCTTCTGGTTGCTTTCCTTTTCACTCTCTTTACGCTGTGCAATTCTTTCTCCCCCCCCGAATGAGAAACACTCCGTACAAGTTTCCCTTATCTGAATCTCTGACTATATTATAACTTATCCCTGACATAAATGCACCTTAAGAATTTATGAAGAATTTTTATCAGTCTACTGATTTCAGGGATTCTGTCATGCTGATCTTATCGAGTTTTCTGTTCATGACCAGATTGACAAACCAGGCAAAGGCAATCGTCAGCAAAATACTGTAAATATAGCTGAAAGGCTTTATATGGACGTCGAAGGATACCATATCCACCTCAATGGCTTTCATCACAAATCCATGGAAATATTTGCCCAATATCAATCCGAATGCAGTACCGATAGCTGTAAGTATCAGATTCTCACGAAATACATAATCCGCCGTTTCCTTTTTGTAAAAACCCAGCACTTTTATGGTTGCAATTTCCCTGATCCGCTCAGTGATATTGATGTTGGTCAGGTTATAAAGAACAATAAACGCAAGTCCTGCAGCACAGAGAACGATCACCAGCACGATCAGGTCCATGCTGGCAAGCATACTGTCAAGGCGCTCCATCATATCCTGATTCACCGTCACAGACGTAACATGGTCAAGCTTCATCAATTCTGCCGAAAGCATATGGGCATCTGTTTCCGGTGTCACGTTCAGATAAAGAGTGCGGGAAGGGAGCACTTCTCCCATGAAAGCTTCATAAGTTTCATTGGAAATATAAACATAACCATATATATAGTTGACCATGATTCCGCTGACCTTAAGATTCATGACGCGCATATTTTCGTCGCGTAAAGTGATCGTATCACCTACCGCAATCCCAAATTGTCTTGCCTGCTTCTCCGAAAGAAGGCTTTCGCCTTTTCTTGGTATCTCAAGGATATCCCCGTCCTTATCAAAAAGTCCCAGATAGGAACTGACATCCTTTCCTCCTTCCGCCGCCACAAGATAGATCGGCTTGGTAACCGTTTCTGTCACCAAATCGACCGAAGTTTCCATTACCGTAAGATATCCCTCTGCCTTCCCGGCGATCAGTTCGTCAATCTCCTGCAGTTCAGACCGGGTCTGAGTGTCTGAACAGGTCACTGCAAGGTCAAAAATCTGAATCCGCTCATACTGATGGTGCGAAACATCAACGATAGAATCACGGATTCCAAATCCGGTAACAAGCAGCGCTGTACAGCCGCTGATTCCAATGACCATCATTAGAAATCTCTTTTTATAGCGGAAAACATTTCTCACAGATACTTTATGCAAAAATTTAAGACGCTTCCAGATAAACGGAACTCTTTCAAGTAGCACTCTCTGCCCCGCCTTCGGTGCTTTGGGGCGCATTAGCTGGGCCGCAACCTCCGAAAGCTCTTTCCGACAGCTCATCCATGTGGCGCCCATAGAGCAAAGCATGGATACCACAAACGAGATCACTGCAAGCCGCGCATCGAAAACATATTGCAGGGAGTCCATCTGATATAATATATTGTAGGCAAACCAGATTACCTTGGGAAAAAACCACGTTCCTGTCAAAAATCCGAAAACACCGCCCATAGCAGCCGCAGTTCCGGAATAAAACAGATATTTGCACATAATGGATCCCTGACTGTAACCGAGAGCTTTCAAGACTCCTATCTGTGTCCGCTGCTCCTCCACCATGCGGTTCATGGTGGTAATACAGACAAGCGCAGCCACCGCAAAGAAAAATACAGGGAAAATGTCAGCAATACCGTCTACGATTCCGGAATCACTCTCAAAACAGACATATCCCACATTGGTATCTCTTCCCAGCACATAGCTGTCCGGCACTTTCAGTTCCCGCAAGGCATCTTCTGCATCCCCAATCTGTTTCCCTGCATCAGCAGACTTCTCCTGAAACTCTTTGACACCGTCTTCATAGTCTGCCAGTCCTTTTTCATATTGTTCACGTCCGTCAGCAAGGTCTTTTTCTGCTTCCGCAAGCTCTTCTTCTCCTTCTGCAAGCTCCTGACGTCCTTCCGAAAGCATACTTTCGCCTTCCGAAAGCTCTTCATTTGCACTGGCAAGCTGCTTCTTTCCTTCTGCCAGTTCAGCTGCGGCTTCCTCCAATTTTGCTTTACCTTCTTCCAACTGTCTGTTGCCCCAATCAAGATCCGCATATCCCTGATTCAACTGCGCCTGATATCCTGCAATTGTGCTTTTAGCCTGCTCAAGGGCAATGAGATTGGCGGCCAGTTCTCTCTTTGCCTCCGCAAGCTGTCTGCGAAGCTCCGTCAATTCAAACCCAAGGGCAGCTTCCTGCTCATAAAGGTCTCTTTCCTGCTGTGCGAGCATCGCTTCTCCTGCGATCAGTGCGTTTTCCTGTTCTTCCAGCGCTGCGCTTTGGCCGGTCAGCTGAGCCTGATTTTCATCAAGCTCGATCTTGGCTGCAGCAAGTTTATCCTCCTCATCCTGCAACAGTCTCCGATTCTCTTCCAGTTGGGATTCACCGTCTGCCAGCTTTTGTTCTTCCTCCCCGATGATCCTGCGCGCATCTGCAAGTTCTTTCTCTTTTTCTTCCAGAGTCTTTCGGGCATCGGAAAGCTCTTCTTTTCCTTCCGCAAGCTTTTTCTCGCCGTCTTCCAGTTCGACCCTTGCCTCTTCCAGCTCTTTACGGGCATCAGCCAGTTCTTCTTCTCCTTCTTTAAGTTGTTTCTTCGCATCGGCTATTTCAGCTTCCGCTTCTGTTCTTATGCGTTCATAACGTGAGACTGCCAGTTCCTTTGAAAGTGTCTCCCACTGTTCCTCTTTTTCCTCCAGATAAGCATCATACTCTTCGCTGTATAAAGCAAAGTCTTCCTGGAATTTCACATACACTTCTGTATAATAGTCCACCGCAAAGCCTTCCAAAGGAAGGTAAACAAATCCGGTAATCCGGCCATTTCCCAGAGAAGTATTCCCCCTCTCAAAATGAGTATATAGGGGAGATTGCACAATACCCACTACGGTATATTCTTCCAACGCAAAACTGTCCTGATCGTCTTCACTGTTTGAATCGGATACTGCCAATTTTTTCCCGATCAGATCTTCCGTAAAAACAAGACTGTCCACCACGCATTCATCTGCCTTCTCGGGCAGCCGGCCGCTCTTAAGCACCACTTGATTGATCTCTTCAGTAAGACTGTGAGCCTTAAGTACCATTTCATTGCCGCCGTCCAAAGTACATAAAACGTCAAGGCTGACCGAACCTTCTGCCGCCCGTACTTCCTCACATTTTCGCATAATTGCTACATCCTGCTTTTCATAGCCAATCGTGGAAAGGATCCGGTAATCATAGAACTCCCTGCTTGTCCAAAAATCGCTTGCTGTCCTGATCATGCCGGGGCGCACAACTTTCAGACCGGCAAACATGCTGACTCCCAGTGCAACAATCGCAAATATGGCGGCAAAACGCCCAAAACTTTTGTTTATTTCACGAAATGTGGATCGCCACATCATCGACTTCATAATCAAACCTCATTTCCGGTCACTGATCCTACCATTCAAGATCTTCTATATCTGCCACATTATCATTCTTCATCATATTGACTACGGTACCGCTTTTCACTGTGATGATCCGGTCTGCCATGGCCGTCAGTGCAGAATTGTGGGTGATCACTATAACGTTTTTCCCCTTTAGCCGGCAAGTGTCCTGCAAAAGCTTCAGTACGGCCTTTCCTGTATTGTAATCCAATGCTCCGGTCGGTTCATCGCACAGTAAAATCTTTGGATTCTTGGCCAGCGCTCTTGCAATCGCCACACGCTGCTGTTCTCCGCCGGAAAGCTGTGCCGGGAAATTGGCAAGTCTCTCCTCAAGTCCCACATCTCTAAGAACAGATGCCGCGTCCAGCGGCTCCCTGCAGATCTGCGCAGCCAATTCCACGTTTTCAAGGGCTGTCAGATTCTGTACCAAATTGTAGAACTGAAAAACAAATCCGATATCATATCGCCTGTATGCTGACAGCTGATGCTTGCTGTAGGCTGATATTTCCTGCCCGTCAAGCCACACACGGCCCGCGGTCAGAGTATCCATACCTCCGAGAATATTCAGAATTGTCGTCTTTCCTGCCCCCGAAGCACCAACGATCACGCAGAATTCACCCTTTTCAATCTCAAAATTCACATCATGCAATGCCTGAATTTCTACTTCGCCTGTTTTATATACTTTCTTTACATTCTCAAAGGTTACAAATGCACTCATCAAAACGCATCCTTCCTGTCAGATCTTTTCCCTTAGTATAACATATAAAAAAGAATTTCACAAAGTGAAATTCTCCGCCTGCTGTGGGTCTGCGGAGCAGGCACATTCCGCTCCGCAGCAGTGCGATCCTCTCGGAGCATTTATATACAACAAGAAATTCCTCTGGATTTCTTGTTGTATATAAAAAGCCGGCGAAAATGCCGGCTTTTCATTTTTTACAGACTTTTAATGGTTTTCATTTTACAAAAACATTATTTCAACTGACCTTCCAAAACCTCGCTCACTTTGGCAAGTGCATCGGGGATTCCCGCAGGATTCTTACCACCAGCCTGTGCCATATTAGGACGTCCGCCACCGCCGCCGCCAACCAGCGCCGCGATCGCTTTGATCAGGTTGCCTGCATGGGCACCTGCCTTCACTGCACTGTCAGTCGCCATGGCAACCATGTTGACTTTACCATCCTGTTCAGACAGAAGCACAACTATGCCTTCGCCAAGCTTATCCTTCAGCTGATCGCCTAGATCACGAAGTCCATTCATATCTACGCCAGCCACGCTGGTAGCCAAAAGCTTCATACCCTTTACTTCTGTCACCTGATCCATTACATCGCCCAGAGCATCCTTGGCAGCCTTACTCTTCAAAGACTCAATCTCAGCGTTCAACGCCTTCAGTTCAGCCTGTACATGCTCGCATCTCTCAACCAAAGCAGCAGGGGTAGTCTTCATCACCTTGGCTGCTGCAGAAAGTGTCTGTTCAAGTCCGCGGTAATATGCAAACACACCGTTGCCGGTCAGCGCTTCGATTCTTCTTACGCCGGCTGCAACACCGTTTTCAGACAGAATCTTGAAGGCAGTGATCACACCGGTACCGGCCACGTGGGTACCGCCACACAGCTCGGTGGAGTAATCTCCCATGCTTACAACACGCACTTTTTCGCCGTATTTCTCGCCGAACAATGCCATGGCACCTGTCTGTTTGGCCTCTTCAATGGTCATCACATTTGTCACAACAGGAAGATTGGCCGCAATCTGCTGGTTGACCATCGCCTCTACCTTGTCTAACTCCTGGCCTGTCATTGCTGTGAAATGGCTGAAGTCAAAACGAAGTCTCTCACCGTCCACATAGGATCCGGCTTGCTCTACATGGGTGCCCAGCACCTCACGGAGTGCCTTGTGAAGCAGATGGGTTGCACTGTGATTCTTGCAGGTGTCTCCTCTTCTTATTGCATCTACTGTCAAGGTAACGGTATCTCCGATCTTGATCATTCCCTTGGTCACAACACCGATATGTCCGACCTTACCTCCAAGAAGCTTAACAGTATCTTTCACTTCAAAGCAGCCTTCCGCCGTGGTGATCATACCGATATCACCCACCTGACCGCCCATGGTAGCGTAGAAAGGAGTCTCTTTCACAATAACCGTACCAATCTCACCGTCGGTCAGTGCCTCAGCAATCTCAGTCTCTGTGGTCAGAACGGTCACTTCGGACTGATATGTCAGATTGTCATAGCCCACAAATTCAGTGGTGATGGAAGGATCGATAGACTCATATACCGTCACGTCCGCTCCCATATAGTTAGTAACCTTACGGGCCTTACGGGCTTTATCCTTCTGCATCTGCATGCAAACTGCAAAGCCTGCATGATCGATGGTAAATCCTTTTTCTGCCAGAATTTCCTCTGTCAGGTCGGTGGGGAATCCATAAGTATCATAGAGTTTAAAAGCATTCTCACCGGAAAGCTCCGTGATGCCAGAAGCCTTCATCTCCTCTTCCAGCTCAGCAAGAATACTTAAGCCCTGGTCGATGGTCTTATCAAATTTATCCTCTTCCTGTGTCAGCACATTCAGGATAAATGCTTTCTTTTCCTCAAGCTCAGGGTATCCATCCTTACACTCATTGATAACAGTCTGACTTAAGTTCGCCAAAAACTTTCCGCTGATCCCCAGAAGTCTTCCGTGTCTTGCAGCGCGGCGAATCAGACGGCGCAGCACATAACCCCTTCCTTCGTTGGAAGGCATGATACCGTCACTGATCATAAAAGTTGAGGAACGGATATGGTCTGTGATCAGACGGATGGATACATCCTTGGAATCATCCTCCTGATACTTCACATTAGCAATGGCACAGATGCGATCACGGATCGCTTTCATGGTATCCACATCAAATACGGAATTTACATCCTGTACTACGACAGCGAGACGCTCAAGGCCCATACCGGTATCGATATTTTTCTGTATCAGTTCAGTATAATTGCCCTTTCCGTCACTTTCAAACTGGGTAAATACATTATTCCAGACTTCCATGAAACGGTCACAATCACAGCCTACCTTGCAGTCAGGCTTTCCACAACCGTACTTTTCGCCTCTGTCGTAATAAATCTCGGAACAGGGACCGCAGGGACCTGCGCCGTGCTCCCAGAAATTATCGCACTTACCGTCCGCATCCCGGTAAAAACGGGTGATCTTCTCAGCGGGCACACCGATCTCCTTAGTCCAGATCTCAAATGCCTCGTCGTCTTCGCAGTAGATGGAAGGATACAGTCTCTCCGGCTCCATTCCTACCACTTCCGTAAGGAATTCCCAGCTCCAGGCAATTGCCTCATGCTTAAAGTAATCACCAAAAGAGAAGTTACCCAGCATTTCAAAGAAGGTCAGATGTCTTGCGGTCTTGCCTACATTTTCAATATCACCGGTCCTGACACATTTCTGACACGTGGTCACTCTGCGTCTGGGTGGGATTTCCTGTCCTGTAAAATAGGGCTTTAACGGCGCCATACCGGAGTTGATAATAAGCAGACTGTTGTCATTGTGAGGCACCAGTGAAAAACTATTCATTTTCAGATGTCCCTTGCTCTCAAAAAAGTCAAGGTACATCCTTCTCAGTTCATTAACACCATATGCTTTCATGGTTACTTTCCTCCAAATTAGAACGTGAACTTATCAGCAAAGTAAGCGTCCAGATCTGCGATGGCAACTCTCTCCTGCTCCATGGAATCACGGAAACGAACCGTTACACAGCCGTCATTCTCGGATTCAAAGTCGTAAGTAACGCAGAACGGAGTACCGATCTCGTCCTGACGACGGTATCTCTTACCGATATTTCCTCTGTCATCAAATTCACAGTTATATTTCTTACAAAGCTGCGCATAAATCTTCTCAGCGCCCTCATTCAGTTTCTTGGACAGAGGAAGCACACCAATCTTCACAGGTGCAAGTGCCGGATGGAAATGCAGAACGGTACGCATATCGCCGCCCTCCAGTTCCTCTTCGTCATATGCCGCACAGAGGAATGCCAGAACCACACGATCTGCACCTAAGGAAGGCTCTACTACGTAAGGAACATATTTTTCCTTCTTCTCATCGTCAAAATAAGACATATCCTCACCGGAAACATTCTGATGCTGGGTCAGATCGTAATCGGTTCTGTCAGCAATGCCCCACAGTTCACCCCAACCGAAGGGGAACAGGAACTCAAAGTCAGTGGTTGCTTTACTGTAGAAGGACAGTTCTTCGGGGCTGTGGTCGCGAAGACGCAGTTCCTCCTCCTTCATGCCCAGAGACAGAAGCCAGTCACGGCAGAAACTTCTCCAATACTGGAACCACTCCAGATCGGTGCCGGGCTCACAGAAGAATTCCAGCTCCATCTGCTCAAATTCTCTGGTACGGAAGGTAAAGTTGCCGGGAGTGATCTCGTTACGGAAGGATTTACCGATCTGAGCAATACCGAAAGGAACCTTCTTGCGGGAGGTTCTCTGTACGTTCTTAAAGTTAACAAAAATACCCTGTGCAGTCTCAGGTCTTAAGTATACCGTATTTTTTGCATCCTCGGTTACGCCCTGGAAGGTCTTGAACATCAGGTTGAACTGGCGAATATCGGTAAAATTGTGCTTACCACAGGTAGGACAGGGAACATTGTGCTCTTCCACAAATTCCTTCATCTTCTCCTGGCTCCAGCCGTCAATGCTCTCATCCAGAGCAATGCCGTTCTCAGCACAGTAATCTTCGATCAGTTTGTCTGCACGGAATCTCTCATGACATTCCTTACAATCCATCAGAGGATCGGAAAATCCGCCCAAATGTCCGCTGGCCACCCAAGTCTGAGGGTTCATCAGGATCGCACAGTCAACACCTACATTGTAGGGATTCTCCTGAACGAACTTCTGCCTCCAGTCTCTCTTTACATTATTTTTCAACTCAACACCCAGATTACCGTAATCCCAGGTATTGGCAAGACCGCCGTAAATCTCTGATCCGGGATATACAAATCCTCTTGCTTTCGCCAGTGCTACGATTTTTTCCATTGTTTTTTCCATAATGTTCTGCTCCTTTATTTCATAATAATATAAGTATAATCTTTTGTATCGGAAGGTTCAACGCTTCCGTCCTCATTCATGGTTGCTTCCGGTGAAATATACCGTGCCTTCGTCGGTCCGTATATCCTCACATTATCCTGGGAGATCAACAGATGACTGTTTCCTTTGTTGTATATCTGGCTCTTTCCGATGACAGTGCCATCCTTCACCGAAGCCAGTTCCACCGCCAGATCATATCCTGCCTGGTTCGCCTCCGCCACGGTTCCGTAAAACAGATCCCTTCCGGTATAGGCCTCATACGCCGCGGCATCCTTAAACTGCAGCGCCAAAACCACCTTTGGCAGCGGCACATCAGACAACTGTCCGTTGTCCTCGAGCAATGCGATCTCGTTGGGCTGATATACCTTCAAAGAAACCATCCGGACAATATCTTCCTCCGAACCTTCCTCCCTGTGGCTTTCGTTGAACTCTCCGAGTTCCTTTTCCACCATCGTGCGAAGTTCCTCCAGATCGTAATAATCCTTTTCGAAGTCCTCCACCAGGTAAGCCGTCACTTCTCCTTTTCCGGTAACGGCTATAGCCGGAACAAGCAAATCCTCAGGCACCTCGACCTTTCCGCAACCTATAAGCAGCATAGCCAGACAAAGAATCATACACAGGCTTACGCCTGATTTTCCTCTTACTCTCATACACATACGCTCCTCTACGCGTTCCTTTATGAAATTCTCTCTTATGGTAATATATCAAATCTTTGCTTTTTTTTCAACACAGAGTTTGCAATATTTCAAGACTTTTCAGTTCTCTGTCAACAAATCGACGGCGATAAGAATCGGCAAGGGACTCCAGTTCCAAAAGAACCGGCTCTGTCACCGTAAAAGTGTAGAGTTTTTCTATCGGGCTTGTCACTATGTAATCCACGGTGTATGCTGTGGACCCGTTCAGCTTCCTGTCTTCGGGCAGTCCCGGGAACTCTCCGTTTACCGCGACCGTTTTGATCTCAAAAATGCACTTGACCAGCCTGTTATCTAAAGACGGGGCACACAAAGCGCGCAGTGTCTGGTAAAAAAGCTTCAGCATCTGCCTCTCATCATTATTTTCTCTGGTACAGTAATCTGTCACCTCCGCAAAATACATACCATAGTAGGCACCTGCATAATCCGTTCGAAGTTCTTCAAAATAATTGTGAATCTCAGCATCGGCCACTGTATAAGAATTCTTACCTTCATAAAGTTTAAAAATGCCAAAGGAAAAAGGGTTAGTTGCCGCTGCCATTTTGGTGCCGGGCTTCTTAGCCCCTCTTGCAAAAGCAGATATCTTCCCTCTTTCCTTTGTAAGCAGGCAGATGCGCCTGTCATATTCACCGACAGGCATCTGCTTCAGTATCATTCCTGTTACACATATTAATTCCTGCATGCCGCCGGACTCCCACGTCGTTTTTCTTGGCCTCTTCCTTCTCACGGTCTTCAGATCTGGCATAAGCCAGATAATCGTCTATTTTTCCGGTGTGAGTAAATTGCTGCCAGTAATTTAATGATTTCATCTGCTTCCCCCGTTTCGTATGGATATATGCCCGCTCATGACGGCTCATTTCTCATACGATTAGGGTTCTCTTTTTTCGATTTTCTATGCGTTACTGTCAATATCTTTTGGATTGTATCCAAAGTTCTTTAAAAGAAAATCACTATCTCTCCAATCCTTCTTAACCTTAACCCAGAGCTGCAGATTCACCTTCTGTTCCAACATATCTTCAATCTCAGGACGGGCCTTTGAACCGATCTTCTTCAGCATCTGACCGCCCTTTCCGATTACAATACCCTTATGAGAATCCCGTTCACAGACAATGGTAGCCTCAATATCCCAGATATCTCTGCGCAGCTTCATCTGCTCTATGCTCACTGCAATACCGTGGGGAATCTCCTCCTCCAGAAGTCTCAGTGCCTTTTCCCGGATCAGTTCTGCAACAATCTGGCGCATGGGCTGATCGGTGACGGTATCCTCGTCATAAAATGCAGGGCCGTAAGGCAGATATTTAAAAATACACTCGATCAGCACATCTGTATTTTTCCCCTTTAAGGCAGATACCGGGACGATCTCATGAAAATCCAGTTCCTTACGATAAGTATCAATGTATTCCAAAATCTCATCTTTTTTGACTGTGTCTGTCTTGTTGATCACAAGGATCACCGGCGTTTTGACTTTTTTCAATTGTTCGATGATATGGCGTTCCCCGGCACCAATGAAATTACTGGGCTCCACCAGCCACAGAATCACATCCACTTCATTCAGGGTGCGCTCCGCCACGTTGACCATATAATCTCCAAGCTTATTCTTAGCCTTGTGGATACCGGGCGTATCTAAGAAAACGATCTGACCTTCTTCCGTGGTCAGAACCGTCTGGATACGGTTTCTGGTGGTCTGGGGCTTATTGGACGTAATTGCGATCTTCTGACCGATCAGGTGGTTCATCAAAGTGGATTTCCCAACGTTCGGCCTTCCGATCAGCGTCACAAAGCCGGATTTATAGGATGGATTTTCATTCATTTTTGCGTTCTCCCTTATCATTCTCTGTATCGGTTTTCTGATCCTCATTCTGTAACGTTTTCCGGACAGATTTCTTACCGCTTCGCTTTCTGTGACATCTTAACACAACCCACAGTACTGCAAAGATCACCAATGCCCAGATAATCAGAAAAGGACTATTGGCCAGAAGCCAGACAAAAAACTCCACAAAGCCGCTTCCAACTGCGTGGAGGCTGGATACAAATCCACCGGAGATCCTCTCCCAGACAGTCTTCTCTTTCACCGGTGTCAGTTCTTTCACTTCGCTGATCTCCAGGTAAATCGTGCTGTAGGCAATCTGATTGTCGTATGTACGGATCTGTGATTCCATGCTCTCTATCTGATAACGGACATTGGAAAGACGCTCCTGGATAGTGATGATATCTGCTACAGACTCTGCCTTCTCAAGCAGTTCCAAAAGCCTTGCATGTTCCGTCTGCAAACTCTCTTTATGGCTGGTGAGATCCACATAGGTGAGGGTCACATCATCCACTTTTTCACTTGTGCGTATCACATTGCCGATACTTCTTACTTCACCGAGAAATGCATCCAGCTTATCTTCCGGGATACGGATGGTCATGCTGGCACTGCGGCTTACCTGCCTTCCGGAGTAGCTGCTGCCATTATAGGTATTCATACGCTCCACATAGCCGCCGTAAGCTGTGACCTGATCCCTAAGCCCTTCCGACATCCTGTCATATTCCTTGGTCTCCACTGTCATTTCCACAGTTTTGATCAGCTTGCGGTTCACATCCTGCACGTTCGGAGTCACGGTTCCCGAAGAGGATAATCCCTCATCCATGATCTCTTCCTTCACGTAATCCATATCCGGAGACATGGACCCGACTCTGTCACTTTCATATGACGCCTTGCTGCCGCAGCCAAACATCCCGGCTGCCAACAAAAGACACAGTACTGTAGCCCAAAACCTTACCCACCTGTTCTGACCTGTAACCTTACTCAACTTTCTTTTTCTCATAATACCCCCATTTCCGCGCCCCCTGCCTCCCTGCAGGGCGCAACCAAACCTTACTTACTACAACAGGTTCTCCGTGTTCAGGAACAGCTCCTCTGCGTCTTTAATCTTCTCCGCACTTCCCACAACACAAAGAAGTTCATCCTCCATAAAAGCACGGACATAATCAGCCAGCGCCCGGATATCCTCCGGCTGCGCTGCCAGCAGTTCATCCCGTTCTTTCTGCATGATCTCCCCGGTAAGTCCCACCATGTAAGAACTCATGGACCATAGTCCCTTGGCCGCAGGATTCATGGGCATATCCATCTCGCTCAAAGCACCGATAATATACTGGGTCATAGTGCGCTCGTCTGCCTCGAAATGCTCTATCATCTCTGCCGCATGCTCATACACTTCTATGGTCTTTTCCAGATTGGGATCCCTGTAAGAAACAAAATAACAGTCTCCCGACTTTCCAAAGCTGCACATACAGCCGTAAGCGCCGCCCTTCACTCTCACGTTCTCCCACAGATAGCCGTAGCCCATCATAACCTTCAATGCTTTCAGGGCACCTTTATAGGGCAGACCTTTCGTGCGGAAATTGCCTGCACGGCAAACATACTGCACCTGTCCCGAGGTCTTGAAGCCTTCATTCTTCTTTACTGCCACAGGCGCATAAGTCCCCGTTTCCACAGGGCAGGTAAACAATTGTCTCTTCAATTCGGTGACCGGTGCCTCAAGACAGGAAAGTCCCTCTCGGCTTCCCACAAAATCCACCATCAGATTTTCCGGCCTGAAGATCATCTTCACCAGTTCTTCCAGTTTCTTTACCAGAGTTTCCCGGTTCTCCTCAAAATGAGCATCCAGTTCTGTGATCAATCTGTAAAAGGGAATTCCTGACAAAGTCTCGCTTACCACACCGGAAACGCTTGTGTAGGACAGAGCTCTGCCGGCAGCCACATTGTGACCGGAGTGCAGCATCTGTGACTGCATTCTCGACTGCCCCTCAGCCACGATCTCCTTCAGTCTCTTTCCATCTCTATAATCGCTGGTAAAGATCATCTCACCCATCAGCCCGATGGCTTTTTCCAGGTTCTCATAGAGAGCCTTGGCCTTAAGCTCCAGCGTAACCGTATAGCGGTCCGGATCATCAATGCGTCTGTATACATTATTCACTGCCGACATTCCGCCCGTCACAATATTGATCTCATTGAACAGATCACTGTAACTGTAATGTTCTGTATTCAAAAGTCCCAGACAACCCTTTAAAAGTCCCAGATAAGGGAAATGGCTCTCCGGAATCCGGTCCAGACGAAAGATCAGCCGCAGATAACCGATGCCGTTGGTAAAAAGATCATGGAAAAGCACCTTGGTATCTCCAAATGCAGTCTCCTCATTCACAAAATTCGGCGCTTCCTTTTTCATATCTTCTCTGGTCAGAAGCGGGATCTTTTCCAGATTCTCTCTGGAATCCTCAGCATCCTGATATTCGGTGAGCCACGCAGCTTTCCGGATGATCTCATGGATGTCATCCTCATGAAGAGAGGCCTTTACAGCGGCCATCTTCTGCCTGAACTCCTTTTCCCGAAGTTCTGAAAGTCCCTTTTTCGGAACCAATACCACCACCGAACTGTGGGGATTATCCAGCAGATAATCCTTGATCAGCTGTTCAAAATATCCCTCATTCACTTTGCGCCTCATACCGGCAAAGGTTTCATTGGCCTCCACATGGATGAAAGGTTTATTATCGTCATAGAGCCAGCTGTCCAGAATCTGCAGACCGTACATCAGGCCCTTGGGATAAGAGCCAAAGTCAGCCTCTCTATATTTGAACTCATAATAATTGATTCCGGCAAGCAGAGCCTTTTTGTCAAGTCCGCTGTGGGAAAGATGCTTTAGCAGGCTCCTTACAGTCTGAAGGAACTCCTCTTCCTGACTCTTTTCAGCATTTTTAGCCACCACACTGAAATACGGCTGCAAAATACCGTTCTCATAAATACTGTGAACATCCTTGCCGATACCGCGGTCGATCAGCGCCTGTTTTAACGGTGCACCGGGTGCGGAGCAAAGAGCATAATCCAGAATCTGAAATGCCACATAAAGCTCTCTGTCCAGGCTGTTTCCCACAGAAACATTGTAGGACAGATAAGTATTGGCACTTTCCTCCTCCTCTTCGCCAATGGGATATTCTTTTACCACACGGTTAACCTTCCCAAAAGCCGGCTGTACTCTCAGTTCGCTGTCCACCTGCAGCGGTTCAAAAGCGGAAAGATAATGCTCGTCGATAAAAGCAAGCTTCTCGGCCATGTCCATGTCACCATACAGATAAATGTAGCTGTTGGAGGGGTGGTAATAGGTCCTGTGAAAATCCAAAAACTGCTCATAAGTAAGCTCAGGGATCACCTCAGGATCACCGCCGGATTCCACGCCGTAGGAAGTGTCCGGATAAAGAGAATTCATCAGTTCTCTCTCGAACACATCATCCGGAGAAGAAAAAGCGCCCTTCATCTCGTTGTATACCACGCCGTTTACGGTCAGTTCATCCTCCGGGCTTTCCATTTCATAATGCCAGCCCTCCTGCATGAATATCTGCTCTTTTTGATAGATATTGGGATAAAATACTGCGTCCAGATATACGTGCATCAGGTTCTGGAAATCTTTATCGTTACAGCTTGCCACCGGATAAACTGTTTTGTCCGGATAAGTCATTGCATTTAAGAAAGTATTCAAGGATCCTTTCACCAATTCCACAAAGGGATCCTTTACCGGAAATTCCCTGGAACCACATAAAACAGAATGCTCTATGATGTGCGGTACTCCTGTGGAATCCGTGGGCGGTGTGCGGAAACCAATGTAAAACACCTTATTATCATCATCGTTGGATAACAGTGCCACTCTGGCGCCGGTCTTACGGTGACGCAGGATATAACTCTCACTGTTCAGATCCTCTATTCTTCTGTGGGAAACCACCTCATATGCTTGTAATTCTTCGATTTTCAAACTTTATTCCTCTCATTCCTATATCTCTTAAAAGGTCATCAGCGCCATCTTGCTGCAGATAATTTCCTGAATGATAACTCCCTTCTTTTCCTTTTCGGCAGGAGTCATGCCGGCAAACTTGCTGATTGGCATAATCTGCGTGGTATAAACCGCTTTCCGCTTTCCGAACAGACTTTTTTTCTCTCCGATGATATTGATCTTTACCTTCAGCTTAATATGCTTATAGGTATGAAAAAGCACTCCCGTATCCGGCAAATAATAAAAATGGCTCTCCAAAGTTGTTTCCGGGTCTACCTCCTGATAGATATAGCGTTCCACGATCAGACGGAACTTAAACATAATGTCCTCATTCTCAAGGATCTCCCGAAACGTGTATTTTGCCCCAAGATACAGCTGATACGTATCCTGCATCACATATTTAAAATCTTCATACGTCTGCTTATGCATCCTGATCCACCTCAATGTATTCGATTTTATTGCCGCTGATCCTGACTGCCTGAAGAATCTGAGCTTCGGATAGTCCACTTTCCTCCGCAAGTTCTTTGGGCGTCACTTTCCTGCGAAGTTCATGAAAAAGCTCCTCCGCTTTTTCCATGACAAGGTTCACCTTATCCACAGCTTTCTGATCGACCTTTTCGTTGGACGCATTTTCAGCAATATACTCTTCCATTGCATCCATGACCATCTTCATCAGCATCCCCTGGGCTTCTGCTGCAGTTTCAAGGCAGCCCAGCATGCCGCTGCCCATAGCAAGCGCCACATTGCCTTCACCGATCAGATCCTCCAGAAAGACACCCTGTCCGGCATACAGCTTGGCAATGTCCACAACATCCTTTAGATACACCTCCACAAGCCTTCCCTGTGCAGAAAGATCTCCTGCCATAGCCGATAAAGTAACAGCCTCCTTTTCACCTTCCGTCACATCTGAGAGGACCTCTATTTCCTTCAGATAGTCATCCAGATAATCCTTCTCTTCCTCTGTCAGATAATCGTCTATATCCACCGGCTCATTGATGCCGATCTTATGCTTTACCAGATAATCAAACACCATCTGGAGCTGTTCGTGATCAAGTCCAACCGGTGTAAATGCCTCTTTCACCTGTTCCTCGTTGACACAGTTGCCCTGCTCTTTGGCAAGCTGTTTTACCTGCTCCAGCGTCCTTGCAAACAACAATTCTTTATTCATTACGCTGATCTCCTTTTTCCATAATCGCCATGGCAGAACTGCTATTGTATGTGCTCATGTGTAAACAAATGATCCTGACAATACTCGTAATTGCCGTTACATTTGGAGCAGAAACGGAATTCCAAATCGGGATCATCCTCATCCGTTCTGCCGCAGATTGCGCATTTGTGTTTGGCAATGCGGACATTCTGCTTCACCTCGCCGCGAAACTCCTGACGCCGCTTTGCCTGCTTGGGCGACATGGAAATCCTTCCCCTTGAGGTGATCCAGAAAATTACAAAATTCAGTAAAGAAGCCACCAGAGCAATTCTGTAGAATACATTGATCACCTGTACATAAAAATCAATATTTAAAGGAAGCTCCACACCTGCGATCAGCTGTACCAGCAAAAGCACTGCGTAGGCTACTCCCATCCATTTCATCTTTACGGGAATCACAAACATCAAAAGCACATATGCATCCGGAAAGGTTGCTGCATAGGCCAGGAAGATAGACATATTAATATAATACGTACTGAACAGCGTGGATGCACTCTGCACAAGAGCAGGTTCTACCACCATCCCCACATTCTGTGCCAAAAAATGGTACAAAAGCAAAGCAACAAAGCTGCCGGCTATGGTGTACAGCATACCGGAAAACAGATAAACATTGTATCGGTAGGTTCCCCACACTCTCTCCAGAGAAGTACCGACACTGTAATAGAAAAACAGCATGATGATCGTAAACAGATCCAGTGTTCCGGGCGGAATCAGCACCCAGGTCACCAAGCGCCACACTTCACCGTGCAGGATTGCATAAGGGTTCAGTGTCAGATAACCCTGAAGCTGCGGGGCTACCATCTCAATCACATATCCGACCACGTAACAGGCCACCAGCACCAGGGAAAGATTTCTCACTGCATATTTTCCAAACTTTCGTTCAAATTTACTCATTACTACAGACTCCTTACCATAAAATAGACATACATATTCATTGTTATTTTACCATTCTCTGCCTCATAAGTAAACAAAACGACGTGGTTTTTTATAAAAAATACAGAATTGCAGACAAGCTGACGGAATCCTCCTCTTCTACTCAGTCGCAGTTCGCATCCTTGCGGCGCGTTTCTATACCCCAAGAAATCCGGAGGAATTACTTAGTATATAAAAAGAGTGCCCCTCAAATCATTTCATGACCTTGGAACACCCGTTTTATATGGAAAATATTTATTTCTTATGGCTTCTTACTTTACTGAGAATCTCTTTTTACCGATCACTGTAGCTGTTGCACCAATACTGCCGGCAAGTAACAGGGCGCTCCACAACAGCATCCTGTTGTCTTCTCCGGTCTTAGGTGCCTGTGCAGTACCTGCTGCAATAGCATACTGACAGATATCGCACTTGCCGTCAGCATTACCGTCCGCATGCGCTCCCAGAGAATAATTTTTCATATCACAACTGTCATCTATACATTCAACCCAGTGATTGGTCTCATCTGTCATCCATGAGGACCATTTATGCTCGGTTACATTTGTAGGAATATTGATCCAAACTGCTGTAATAGTTGTATCTGCAGTAACGGTGATCTTATCGCCAACTGCCTTTTCAGCACCGTCAACACTCCAGGCCTTGAACTGTTTTCCGTTAGGAGCGGTAAAACCACAAGAAGGCAATGTGTAGTCACCGGAAACGCCGGTTACATCTGTCATAGTGCCGGAACCGCCGTTTGCACCAAAGGAAACGGTGTAGGCAGCAGGTGTACCGGGACCTCCACCTGAACCAAAGTCAGGCACAACAACGGTCGCATATTCACCTGCCTTATGAGAGTCGGTTTCTCTGTAACGAACGTAAAAGGTACCGACACCCCAGCTTCTTGTTTCGGAATCGTCACAACGCGTGGCATAGCTGAAACTGGAAACATCAGTATACTCCATAGCGCTTGTTGTTCCGGTAATCTTACCATCTGTACCACCGGCGGTTGTGGGTGCAACACCGCCTAATCCGGTGGGTGCTGCAGGGCCGTCAGCCTTTCCTACAAAATCAGTTTGTGCACTGACAATGCTTCCGGTCTGTACAGAGCTGGTTACTTCTACTTTTATTTTGCTGTTGAGGTCATTTTGAACGAGAGTATAGGTGGGACCGGTGGCGCCGGTGAGAACCATTCCGCCACGATACCACGTGTAGGACAGGGTACCGGTATTGTTGGAGTTGGTTACCGTTGCAGTCAGCACCGAACCGAACTTGGCATCGCCTGTGAGGGTCACGGTACCGGTCAAAGCTGCAACAGGAATATCTTCCCAAACAGCGGTTACGGTAGTATTAGTAGTAACGTTAATCTTGTCGCCAACTGCCTTTTCAGCCCCGCCAACACTCCAGGCCTTGAACTGCTGTCCGTCAGGAGCAGTAAAGCCACAGGAAGGCAAAGTATAATCACCGGAAACGCCGGTTACATCTGCCATAGTACCGGAACCGCCGTTTGCACCGAAGGAAACAGTATAGGTAGGAAGTGCGGTATAGGTAGACTGATACCATTTATAGTTGGCATGGTTGGCACTGTCATAGTTTGCAGCATTGGAGCCGTCAACAGCTGTGCTGGCCTGTGCACTGACTCCTGTCTCCATAGTGATGGAGGACTGCCGGAACGCCGCCGTATTACCAATGGCAGTCAGACTGCCTCCGGTCACCTTAACAGCGCTTCCGGAGTAATAATTGTCATAAGCTATACCATAGGTGTTACCGGTAGCCGTAACGGTTGCATTCTCAGAAACGGTAATTACTCCGATATTAGAATTGTTGCCAATAGCAAATCGGTTAGTACCGGTAACTGTAACGGTTGCATTTCCCTTGACAGTAACATTCTTCCAGACCCACATACCTTCTCTGCCTGTGACATTCAGGGATCCGCTTCCTGTAATGATCAGAGACATACCTCTGCCTGTTACCCAGCCGGTATTTCCCTCAATAGCCGTTCCGCTGGAATTGTTTACTGTATTGTTTCCGGTGAGATCCAGCGTCAGATCGAATTCCAATGGAGAATTCTGTGTATCTCTGGCATACCACTTGATCTGTCCGTTAATGGAGAGATTGTTTAAAAACAAGGTGCCGTCCTTAAAATAGGCAACATAATTGCCATTGTTATCACCTGCGGTTGCCGTGGTCGCATCATTTGCAGTAATACACTGGTCATCGGAAAGCTCAACAGAGCCCACTTTGACTCTCCAGAATTCTTTATCTGTCGAAGCTGCAGATACCGACATTTTTGCAACAGACACAAGCGTAAGGCAAAGCATGATTGAAAGCATGGTGCGTAAAAAACGTTTCATACAAAAATACCTTCTTTCTGTTTTATATTACAAATACTATATCAAAAAACAATAGATTATTTTAATCAAAAGTACGAAACGTACTTTATATGGAATGAATTGCAAGAAATTCATAAAAATGACCGAAAAGGACTTACGCAAACCGCTGTCCTTTCCGGCCAAGTAATTACTCTCTCCGGACGCCTCTTATCTCAAATGATCAGAAGCAAACCTTTCCGGGATTCAGAATATTCTTTTCATCAAATACTTTCTTGATGCCCTGCATCAAAGCAATAGGAGTGTCACCGTACTGCTTCCTCAGGTATTCCCTTTTTGCAAAACCGATACCGTGCTCACCGGATACCAGACCGCCAAGTTCCTCCGCCTTCTCATACATACGGTCAAAGCAAAGCTTCAAAGTTCTCTCCCACTCCTCTTGGGAAAGTTCATCGCGACAGATATACACGTGCAGATTGCCGTCACCGGCATGACCAAAGCTGGGGATACGCACATTGTATTCATCAGCAAGAGCATGAGTAAACTTAATAAACTCATCCACCTTATTGCCGGGAACCACAACATCACATTCATCCATCTCTGTGGTAGACGCCTTGATGGCCTCCAAAAATGCGCCTCGGGCAGACCATACAGATTTCTTCCTCTCTTCCGTGTCCACAATATAGGCATCGATAGCACCCAGTTCGAGGCAGAGATCTGCAACCGTACTCAAGTCCTGTTCCACCTGCGCATCGGTATTGCCGTCAAAGGTCAAAAGAATGTAAGCATCATTTTTGGTGTCAGGGAACCTTTTGCCCAGATAGCTTTCTGAGAAAAGTATGGTATCACGGGACATATACTCAATCGCTGTAGGAGTAATCTTGGAGCAGATGATCTTCGGTACTGCCTCGATGGCACTCTTCATATCCTTAAAAGGTACAAGCAGACTGACAGATACCTTGGGCAAAGGAACCAGTTTCAAAACCGCCTCACAGATCACGCAGAGCGTTCCCTCGGAACCGATCACAAGATCTTTCAGGCTATAACCCGAACTGTTCTTGGCAACCTTTGCACCAAGCGTCTGAATCTCACCGTTGGGCATAACCACGGTAAGTGCTCTTACATAGTCTCTTGTAACGCCGTATTTTACTGCTCTCATACCGCCTGCATTGGTGGAGATATTGCCGCCGATGGTGGCTGATTTTTCACCGGGATCGGGGGGATATAAAAAGTCATTCTCCTCCGCAAAGGCGGAAAGCTCCATAAGCAGAACACCGGGCTGCACCGTTACGGTCAGATTGTTCCGGTCCAGTTCCAGAATCTGATTCATCTTGGTGGTTTCCAGCAGGATACCACCCTCGATCGCAACTGCAGCACCAACCAGTCCGGTTCCGCTGCCTCTGACTGTTACAGGAATATTCCTTGTCCATGCATGTTTCATCACCGCAGAAACTTCTTCCGTGGAATGTACGCGCACCAACACTTCCGGCATTTTCTCAATACCGCCCAGCTCATCGTGGGCGTAATCCGGATTGATCGCATCGCCGTAAAGGACATCAGCCTCGCCGACAATATCATATAAAACAGAAAGATCTTCTTGGGTTACTTTATTGTACATCAGCCTGATACTCCTTTACTTTATTGATCAATTCCGGCACGATCTCATTGACATCACCTACGATACAGTAATGTGCCACATCAAAGATCGGTGCGGATTTGTCTGTGTTGATCGCCACGATACAATCGGAAGATTTCATACCGGCCGCGAACTGAACCGCACCGGATATCCCCAGACAAATGATCAGTTTGGGCTTAACGGTTCTTCCGGAAAGTCCGATCTGACGCTTCGCATCAAAGGTATTGCTTTCAACCAGCGGACGGGTGCATGCCACAACACCGCCCAGCATGTCAGCCAATTCCTCTGCACTCTGACGCATTGCTTCACTGGAAGCACCTCTTCCCACTGCAACGATCACATCTGCCTCCGCAATGTCAATATCCTTGGGCTTGTCAGTGGATGAGATCACATCAATCCCCGACAAGAGCATTTCAGGAGATACTTTCATTCTCACAATCTCTCCGGAAGGCTCATTCGTAGGCTTGGGCTCCGAAAACACTTTATAACGGGCAGTACAGAACTGCGGTCTCGTATTGGGAGAAACGATCTGCGCCATAATGTTACCGCCAAATGCAGGACGGATCTGCACAAGATCCGTATTCTCTTTCATTTCGAGGACGGTACAGTCTGCGGTCAGTCCCGCGCGGCAGCGTGCCGCTACTCTCGGAGCCAGCTGGCGTCCCAGATTGGTGGCACCTACCAGGATGGAGGACGGTTTATACTGATCAATAAAATCACAGAAAGCCGCCGTGTAAGGCTCGATCCTGAAATCCGCGAAGGCGGGATCGTCATAAACAAACACCTTGTCTACACCGTAATGAAGGAGCCTGTTGGCATTTTTCTCAATCTCATGACCGATCAACAATGCATAGACGGGATGTCCGGTCACCTTGGCAAGTTCCCTGGCCTTGCCGCAAAGTTCGTATGTAACGCGATGGATCTGTTCACCGCTGCAGTCTGCGTACACGCAGATTCCCTTCCACAGGGATTTATCAATGCCAACTACTTCTTCCTCTACATAATCAACCAAGCCGTTTCCCTTGCGCACACACAGCTTACACATCTTACACGCGGAGGAGATCTCCACTGCACCGCCGGTGTAAGAAATGGCTCCAAACGGGCAGATCTTTACAAGCGCTTCCGCTTTTTCGGGTGTAACAAGGTTTTGATGAATAACAAGCTTACCCATAGTCTATTCTCCCTTAAATCATTTTTCTTTCGCATAAAAGCTGAAACAATTCTTCTGCCTGATCCTTCGCATCACCTTCTATATTATGCTTTTGATCGTTCTTCTCAGGCGGGAAAATCCTCTCAACCTGCGTGGCAGAACCTGTAAGACCGTAATGAGAAGGATCCTGATCCTCAAAATCATTGAAGGTCAAAAACTTCACGGCATCATCCTTTAAGCTCTTTCTAACTTTATAGGAAGGAAGTCTGGGCGTGTTGATATCTCCGTCAACGGAAATCAGGCAGGGAAGGGAAATGCTCAGTTTCACCACCTTGTCGTCCAGCGAGGTTGTCAGGAACACTTTTCCATCGCAAATATCATCAACGGACAAAACATTGGATACATTGGGGATACCCAGATATTCAGCCACTTCTGCTCCCACCTGCGCGGTATCGCCGTCAGTGGTCTGCTTGCCGCAGATAATGAGATCAAACTCACCGCATTTTCTGATGCCCTGAGAGATCGTATAGGCGGTTGCCAACACATCGGCACCGGCAAACTTGCGGTCAGTGAGAACCGTTCCGCACTCTACTCCCATACTTACCGACTCTGTGATAATGGCTTTCGCCTGAGGCGGTCCCATGGTAATACACTCCACTCTTCCACCGTATTTTTCAGTAATGGACAGTGCGGTTTCAATGCCATACAGATCGTAAGGATTGATCTTACTCTGTATGCCGTTTCTTTTCAACACACCGGTAACAGGATCAACTTCTACATTGTTGGAACCCGGCACCTGCTTTACACAAACCAGAATGTTCATATACAGCCCTCCATGCATTTTAGCACTAATTTAAGCAATTGTTATTATTATAACACACCCAGAAAATTGCGTCAACAATTGAAAGAATTTAAATGAATTGGCTGAAATTTAAAAACGGAAGAAACAAATAAGCCGCTATATCCTAACGGACACGCGGCTTTTGGTTCTTATGCTATTTTTTCGGCACAGTCTGTTGCCATAAAACATTCAGGCTTCTTAAATATCACGAATATCATACGGCGTTGCCTGATATACATAGTAATTCAACCAGTTGCTGTACAAATTGTTGCTGTGGGATCTCCACTGCAAGAGCGGTTTCTTCTCCGGGTCATCATCCGGATAATAGTTGTAGGGCACCTGAATGGGCAGACCCTTATTCAGATCACGGTAATACTCATTGTTCAGTGTGTATCTGTCATACTCAGGATGACCGTTGATAAAAATCTTCTTGCCGTTCTCGGCGATGGCTAAGAAAACACCGGCCTCCGGGGATTCCGCCAATACGGTCAGTTCCTTGCAGGCATGGATCTCTTCCGCGGAAGTCTCCGTATGGCGGCTGTGGGGCGCCAGGAAAACATCGTCAAAACCTCTTACCAGCGGAATCTTTCGATTGGCCACCTTGTGCTCATATACGCCAAACAATTTCTGCGGCAGCTGCCTCTTATTGATGCCATAGTAATGGTAAAAACCCGCCTGCGCCGCCCAGCAGATATGTATGGTAGACGTCACATGAGTCTCCGCCCAGTCCAAGATCTCACAGGTTTCCTCCCAGTAATCCACTTCCTCGAAGCTAATATCTTCAACAGGCGCTCCCGTTATGATCATACCGTCAAACTTCTGATCCCGGATCTCGTCTATGGTCGTATAAAATTTGTTCAGGTGACTAGCTGACGTATTCTGGGACACATGACTTTTTACATTCATAAATGTCACATCGACCTGCAGCGGCGTATTGGACAGAGCCCGAAGAAGCTGCAGCTCCGTATCCTGCTTAATCGGCATATTATTGAGAATCAATACCTGCAAGGGTCGGATATCCTGATGCAGGGCACGGTATTCGTCCATGACAAATATATTTTCATTCTCAAGAATCTCCCTTGCGGGCAGATCCCTCTGTGTTTTAATGGGCATTTCCGGTTCCTCTTACTTTCCTAAACTTCTATTCGGATGGGTTCCTCATCTGTCTCCGGAGCATTCCGGTCTATTCCCAAATGATTCCCAGATAATCCCTGCAAAACGCTTCTTCCGTAATAACAGGGATATTTAACTCCTTGGCCTTCTTATTCTTGGAGGATGAGGAGGTAATATCATTATTGATCAGACATTCTGTCTTATTCGTCACACTTCCGGTGACCTTGCCGCCCTTTCGTTCGATCATATCCTTCAGCTCATTACGGCTTGCGTAATGCTCCAGACTTCCGGTGATCACAAATACCTTGCCGGCAAGTGTCTGAGCGGAAGTATCGATACTGGGCACTTCCATCTCCAGTTCTTTCAGCAGATTGCTGATTCTTGTGAGGTTGTCACTGTTGTGCATATAATCTGCAAAAGCGGTTGCGATCACTTCCCCAATACCCTCTATGGCACTGAGTTCTTCCACCCCGGCCTGTTGCAATTGTTCCAGACTGTACGCAAAATGCTTACAAAGCATTTTGGCATTGGCAACACCAATATTGGCAATGCCCAGCGCATAAATAACTCTGGGCAGCGTAGTCTTTCGGGAAGCATCGATACTCCGGATCAGATTCCCGTAGGACTTCTCTCCAAACCCTTCCATACCGGTGATCTCTTCCGCATAGCGGTCCAGATGATATAAATCAGCATACTCTTTCACAAAGCCTCTGTCAATAAACTTCTCAAGAGTTGCCTCGCTTAATCCTTCGATATTCATGGCATCGCGGCTTACAAACAGGGTAAATGACTTGATTTTCTTGGCCGCGCAATCCTCATTGGTACAGTACAGAGATTGTACCTCATTGACCTGTCTGATCTCAGTGGCACCTCCGCAGACAGGACAGAGTGCAGGTATCTTAAGGGAATCGCTTCCGGTCAGATTCTCCGCAATCTGAGGGATAATCATATTGGCTTTATACACTGTAATCCGATCACCGATTCCCAGCTTCAAAGCTCTCACAATACTGATATTGTGCACCGATGCCCGGCTGACCGTAGTGCCTTCCAGTTCCACCGGTTCAAAGATGGCCACAGGATTGATAAGTCCCGTTCTGCTGGCACTCCACGCCATCTCCGTAAGCGTCGTCTCCCGCAGTTCATCCGCCCATTTAAAAGCGATGGAATGGCGCGGAAACTTGGCCGTCCTTCCAAGAGACTCTCCGTAAGCCATATCCTCATACGTAAGTACAAGGCCGTCTGAAGGAATATCGTAGGTCCCTATCCTGTGCTCAAACGCACTGATCGCCTCAAGAATATCCTCTCGTTCCACCATCAGATAATCCACCACGTCAAATCCCTGCTCTTTCAAAAACAGGAACTGATTTTCCTTGGAATTCCCAAAATCCACGCCCTCTGCACTCACAAGGTTAAATGCATACAGTTTGACGCTGCGCTTGGCGGTCACTTCGTTGTTCAGCTGTCTCACAGAGCCGCTGCACAGATTTCGGGGATTCTTATATTTGGCGTCCGCATCTTCAATCTCTTCGTTGATCTTCTCAAAATCGCTGTAGCTGATCACAGCCTCGCCGCGCAGCACCAATTCTCCTTTGAAAGCAATCGTAAGAGGCAGGTTCTTAAAGGTTCTGGCATTGTTGGTGATGACTTCACCGATTTCTCCGTTGCCTCTCGTCACAGCCTTTGTAAGTTGCCCGTTATGATAGGTAAGCACCACAGTAAGACCGTCAAGCTTCCAGCTTAAGATTCCTCTCTGCGCTCCCAGCCATTCCCGGAGTTCTTCCCTGTCCTTGGTCTTTCCCAGGGAAAGCATAGGACTTTCGTGCCTTTCCTTGGGCAGTTCTTCCACCGCCTCATAGCCCACATTCACTGTGGGGCTGTTCGCCAAAACCATCCCCGTCTCAGCCTCAAGCGCCTCCAGTTCATCATACAGCCTGTCATATTCCAGATTGCTCATGATTTCTGTATCCTCAGCATAATATGCTTTGGCCGCAGCATTCAGCGTCTCCACAAGGTATTTGATTCTCTCCGTCTTCCTAGCATCCATATTGCCGCCTCATTTTCCAAACATGATTGACTATCCCGGTCAAGGACTGACCAGGCCTGCGCTTTCATACAGGATCCGCATTTCCTCAGCAGTTAGTTCCCGGTATTTCCCGTAGGGAATCCCATCCAGCGTAATATTCATGACTCTGATCCTCTGCAACTTGCGCACCTCATATCCCAAAGACGCGCACATCCTGCGGATCTGCCGGTTCAGCCCCTGAGTCAGTATCATACGGAACGTATATTTTCCCACCTTTTCCACCTGACAGGGTCTGGTGGTCCTGTCTAGCTCCTTTAAGTATATTCCGGAGCCCATAGCTGTCACGAATTCATCTGTGATCTCTTTATCCACTTTGACAATATATTCTTTTTCATGGCGGTTGGCACCGCGCATCATGGCATCGATCAGCTCGCCGTCATTGGTCAGCAAAATCAAACCTTCCGAATCCTTGTCCAGACGCCCTGCGTAGGTTACCCTTACCGGATAATGGATCATATCCGTGATCACCTTTTCCGCATGACGATCCTTTTCCGTGCAGGTCACACCCACAGGTTTGTAGAAGGCAAGCACTACTGTCTTTGGCTTCCCACCGATCCGTTTACCGTTCAGGCACACTTCATCCGCATCGGATACTCTGGTTCCCACAGAGGCTGTTGTGCCATTCACCGTAACACGGCACTGCTCAATCAGCCTGTCGGCCTCCCTGCGGGAGCAGACGCCCCGGTCTGCAAGATACTTGTTAAGTCTCATCTGTTCCATTGATTGGCTCCATCTCACTGATCTTTCGCACGGAAGGTACTCCCTTAAGCTCCGGCAGTGCCTTTCTGGCAAGCTGATCCGCCATCTCATTGTAGTAAACATTTGTGTGGGCTGTCACCTTAGTAAAAAGAATCTCCACGTTTGCCGACCACTTTCTCATTGCCTGGGCATATTTCTGTGTAAGATCCGTCTTACTTTTCCAGGCTCCGGTCACCCACTTCTCGATTCCCTCGTAATCGTACCGGATTTCAATCCCTTTAAATCCGTTGACAATGGCAAACCGTACCGCAAACATAGCCCCCAGCATTTCTCCCGTCACATTGCGAAGGGCTGCCGAATCAGGATTGTCCCCGTTACCGCTCTCCGTATATACTCTCCCGTCCGGCAAAATAAATACGCAGCCAAAGGCATAGTGACCGATAGAGTGGTCGTAACTTCCATCTACATAAGCGATGATCCACTCCGGGGCCGTCGGGCGTATTAACTTAATCTCTTCCATGTTGATCTTTTTTCTGGCTGCCATTTTCTCACCTGATAAAACTGGTCCTGATCGCAGGCTCTTTCTCCGGATAAACAACACCGTTTTCACGGCCAAGGGCGATACACTTCATCATCCAGGCCATATTGTTGCCCAAAGTGCGCATGGTCTGCAAGCCTTCCCCGTCCTGACGTACATCGTCGGGTGTGCTGCCGTGCACTATGTTCCAATACTGACTGGGAACGATGGGCATTCCGCTGATCATAAAATACTTGTTCAGCTGATCCACCGAAGCTGTAGCACCGCCTCTTCTGCAGCTCACCACACATGCCGCGGGTTTGCCTTCCATATATCCTTTTCCAAAATAAAATGCTCTGTCCATAAAAGATGTGATTGCTCCGGATGCCGCTGCATAATGTACCGGGGAGCCAAATACAAAACCATCCGCTTCTTTCGCCATTTTCACAAATTCGTTCACTTTATCCTTGCGGAAGCACTCTCCCAAATGTGCACATGCCCCACAGCCGATGCAGCCTGCTATAGGATCTGTGCCCACCCAGAAAATCTCTGTCTCAATTCCCTGCTTCTCAAGCGCACCTGCCACTTCCGAAAGGGCTGTATATGTACATCCTTTTTCGTGAGGGCTTCCGTTTACCAATAAAACTTTCATTTTCTTCTCCTCCTTCATTCAAATCTTCTTTCATACCATTTCGCATATGGATATATTTTACCACAACCTCACCCAAAACACAAACATTTATCCTGCACGATTTTACTTTCATCCGGCGTTCCCCATTCAAAATGCAAATCGCCTGAATCCAAAAGATTCAAGCGATTTTTACAAATTTGTATTGTATCCTATTTATCCTGATAAGAACACTTACCGCTGCAGTGGCCGCAGCCACCGTTGCAGTGTCTCTGAGACTCCTGAGAACAATTGCCTCCCGAGGGACACCCGATGCACTTCACGCCCCGTTTCTTCTCACGAATGATATAAGCGATCGCCGCACCGATAATGATCACTATGATTCCTGTTACGATCAGATCTGCCATACATACTCCTCTCAATTTCAACTGCATGGCCTCCACATACGCAGTACTGAGGGCAAGCCTTAAGCAGCCAGTTTATATTCATCCTTAAACTTCTTATTGGTTCTGTTAATCAAGACAACAACGATTGCCACCATTGCAAGCACTGCGATCAGTCCGGGCACAAATCCGGTTCCGAGACTGCCGGTAGTGATCAGGGTACCAATCTGGTATACAAGGAATGCGATGGTATAACCGGTTCCAAGCTGCAGAGCGATACCTCCCCAAAGCCATTTCTTATCCTGCATCTCAGAATTCATTGCACCGATTGCCGCAAAGCAGGGCGGTGTATACAGATTGAACATCAGATAGGCAAGAGCTGCAACCTTGGTCAGATTCAGGATCGCTGCCACTTCACTGCCGGCGCCTGCTCCCAGCGCAAGTTCATCCTGATTGATCAGGTCAGCAGACATAGCATAAACAACCGCCAGAGTACCCACAACGTTCTCTTTTGCGATAAAACCGGTCACTGCCGCCGCTGCCAACTGCCATACTCCAAATCCCAGAGGGATCATAAGGATCGCAAAAGGGGAAGCAATGGTTGCCAGAATAGAATCCTTGGCGGAATCCACAAGCTGCAGTTTCCAGTTAAAGTCAGACATGATCTGAACAACCGCATTACATACAAGAATGATCGTGCCTGCTTTAATGATGTACGCTTTACCTCTGGAACACATGGAAACAAATGCTCTCCAGAGACTGGGAACTTTGTACTCAGGAAGCTCCATGATAAAGAAGGATTTTCTATACTTATGTCCGGTGATCTTATTTACCAGCAATGCTCCCAAAAGAATGATCAAAATACCCACAAGGTACATCATAGGGCCCACCCAAGTCGCATCACCAAAGAATGCACCGGCAAACAGGGCGATAACCGGAAGCTTTGCTCCGCAAGGCATAAACGGTGTGAGCATTGCGGTGGCTCTGCGTTCCCTCTCGTTACGGATGGTACGGCAGGCCATGACACCGGGGATCGCACAACCGGTACCGATCACCATGGGGATCACTGACTTTCCGGAGAGACCGACCTTCTTGAAAATCGGGTCAAGCACTACAGTTGCGCGGGCCATGTATCCGCAATCTTCCAACAGAGCAATCAGGAAATACATTATCATTACAAGCGGCAGGAAACCTACAACCGCGCCGACGCCGCCGATAATACCGCTGCCAAGGAGCGTGATCAGGAAATCACTGGCTCCGGCATTTTCAAGCACCCCTTCTACCCAGCCCTGGAATGCTTCGATCCAGCCTACAAGCCAGTCTGCGATAATGGTTCCGACCGTTGTCTGGGAAATGTAAAATACCAGAAACATAACAACGGCAAAGATAGGGATTCCCACCCACTTATTGGTCAGGATATCATCAATCCTGTCCTGGGCATTGCGGACATTGGTGCGCACCTTACGCTTTTCCACATCCTTCACGATCTTATTTACAAACGCAAAGCGCTTTCTGTCTGCCGATTCCACCGCCGCTTTATCCTGCAGATCAATATCACCCTGTACATAAGGAGCCTTCTGTGTACTGCCGCACAAAGAAACAGCCTTTTTTACTACCTCTTTCAAACCATTTTCACCCGAAGAAGTAGAAACGGTCTCAAGTACAGGACATCCCAGTTTCTCTGACAACAGCTTAGTGTTGATCTCCGTGTCTTTCTTTTCATTGATATCGCTTTTGTTGAGTGCTACTACCACAGGAATACCAAGTTCCAATAATTGCGTGGTAAAAAATAAGCTTCGGCTGAGATTGGTGGCATCCACAATATTGATGATCGCATCAGGCTTTTCATTTTTCACATAACCGCTGGTGATGCTCTCCTCAGAAGTAAACGGAGACATGGAATAGGCTCCCGGCAGATCTACAGCGATCAATTCCTCTGATCCATCGCAATAGCTTTTCCGGATAGGACTTTCTTTCTTTTCTACGGTAACACCTGCCCAGTTACCTACTTTTTCGTTTCTTCCTGTCAGCGCATTGTACATCGTGGTTTTTCCGCTGTTGGGATTACCCGTCAACGCAATTCTCATATTGCATCCTCCTGATTCTTTACTCTCTAACAGTTCTTTTTCTTTTTGTTAGTTGCAACTAACTCGTTTTGATAAAAAAAGATTTCGCCACCCGAAATCCTCCGCCCGCGTCGGGTCTTAAAAACCGGCATATTCCGGCAATCAATGATTGCCTTCCCCAACCGATGCAATCCTCGCGGAGCATTTTTAATTATATAGAAATGGCTCTCGCCAATTCTTTATCAATATTGTACCTGCCGTCCTTGATGGAAACAATGCATCCGCCCTTCTTGTGCGCGATCACTGTGATCGGTTCTCCGCTGTAACAGCCAAGAGAGAACAGGAACGCATTCAGTTCTTCATCCTCTGTGGCAATATCTTTAATGATATATTCCTGACCGGCATTTGCCTCAAGTAAATTCATACATATCTCCTGCCTTTTCCTATGTAATCACCGAAACAAGCAAGTAAAGTCTATTCTACTTTTAGTTAGCTATCCCTAACTCTTTTTAAATTGTAATACAGACTCTCTTCTTTGTCAACCATATTTTTCAAAAAATTTACCGGCAAGCAACTGCAGATAATTTTCCAGATACTGCCGAAAACCTCCTTGCAAAGATTGCTTTATTAAAATTCGTTTAAAACTTGCTGAAAGGCCGATTTTATGGTATACTGTACAGTAATTAACTTTGTTATGCACGGAAGGTATGGTGAGATTATGCATATGAACGAATCAGCGGAGAATTATCTGGAAACGATCCTGCTTTTAAGCAAGAGAAAACCCGTGGTAAGGTCTGTGGATATTGCAGAAGAACTGGGTTTTAAAAAATCCAGCGTCAGTGTTGCAATGAAGAATCTCCGGGAGAAAGAGCATATTACCGTCACCAAGGAAGGATTTATTTACCTGACAGATTCCGGCAGGACCATTGCCGAGATGATCTTTGAAAGGCACAAACTCCTGACCAGCTGGCTGGTACGCCTCGGCGTATCACCCGATACCGCCTCTGAGGACGCCTGCAAGATTGAGCATGTTATCAGTCAGGAAAGTTTTGAAGCGATCAAGAAATGTTTTGAATAATCTCTATTAACAACAAAACGCCGCATATCCCTTATGCGGCGTTCTTTATTGGATTCGGTACAATTATCAGATCAAATTGCGGATTCCTTCACAGATCCGCCTTGCCACCACCGGGTTGTTCATCGTGTAGAGATGAATTCCGTCCACGTCATTTGCAAGGAGATCTATGATCTGGCTGAGAGCATAAGCCATTCCGGCATCAAACAGCGCTTCTTTGTCATTCTCGTACTTATTCATGATCCTGCGGAAACGCTCAGGCAGAGATGCACCGCACAGCGTGACCATCCTCTCAATCTGTGCCTTATTGATAACCGGCATGATACCGGGGGTAATCGGCACTTCAATGCCTGCTATCCTGCAGTTCTCCAGGAAAGAATAATACATATCATTCTCAAAGAAAAGCTGGGAAAGCAAAAACTCATCTCCCGCATCCACCTTCGCCTTTAAATGCCTTATGTCAGAGACTCTTCCGTCCGATTGCGGATGGCACTCCGGGTAGCAGGCACCTCCCACACAAAAATCACCTTTGCTTTTCAGATAAGACGTGAGCTCGTTGGCATGCTTGAAATCTTCCTTGGCGGGGACGTTAGGATTTTCGTCACCTCTCAGAGCAAGCACATTCTTCAGATCATTCTCCAGAAGGATCTGGGAAAACTCATCAATCTCAGCCTTGGAATAAGTAAGGCAGGTCAGGTGTACTACCGGCTCAATGTGATACTCATTCTTAATCCTCTTGGCCAGTTCGATGGTTCTGTTATTGTTGGAGCTTCCTCCTGCGCCAAAAGTCACACTGATAAAATCCGGCTTAAGCTCACTCAGAATGGAGAGAGTCTCGTCAATATTCTCCAGAGACGTACCATGCTTCGGAGGAAAAATCTCAAAGGACAGCACCTGCCTCTTCTTACTATGTATCTCACTGATCTTCATTGCACACTCTTCTTTCCTACTGTATTTCCAAAAAGTATTTTTTCTTCTTCTATTATTTTAGGAGCAGTCATTCCAAAATGCAAGTATTTTTTCATACCACAATATTCTTTATACGGAGAAAAGCCTTTCTGCCAGGCTTTTCCGGATATGTTTTTACTGGCACAGTTCCTCCGCCAGCGCCTTCACCTGTAAAACTGCTGCCTCATCAAGTGCCGACCGGATGGTAACACTGTTTTCTGCAAAAGTAATGTCCTTCCAGTTCTGCACGGCATCCATCATGACTTTATTGGCCATCGGCGCCCAGGATCCGTTTTCCATCAATGCGATCCTGCGGCTTTTATAACCGCGTTCCGCCAATGCTCCAAGAAAGGATTTCATCTGCGGGAAAACATCTCCGTTATAGGTAATGGAGGCAAGCACAAGCCTGTCATAGCAGAAGGCATCTGACACAGCCTGAGACCAGTCACTTCGGGACAAATCATGAAGGGCAACCTCTGTACCTGCTTCTCTCAGCATATCACTAAGCAGCAGGACAGCTTCCTCCGTATGTCCGTACACGGAAGAATAGCAGAGGCAGACCCCTTCCTTCTGGGCGCGATAGCCGGACCAGGTATTGTAAAGCCCAATACATTCTTTCAGATTCTCTTTCAGCACCGGACCATGCAGCGGACAGATTATCTGAATCTCCAATCCATTCATCTTCTGCAGAGCATTCTGCACCTGTACACCATATTTTCCCACGATACCAATATAATATCTTCTCGCCTCATCTTCCCACGCCTTCTCCACATCAAGGGCGCCGAATCTGCCGAAGGCATCTGCTGAAAACAGCACCTTTTCACAGGTTTCATAAGCCATCATAACCTCAGGCCAATGAACCATTGGCGCAAAGATAAACTGAAGTGTATGATTTCCGAGACACAGACTTTCACCCTCTTTTACCACCAGAGTATGGGGTAGCTTCAGCTTCGGGAAAAACTGTCCCATCATGGCAAAGGTTCTGGCATTTCCAACCACAGTCACGCCCGGATACTTCTCTGCAAAGGCGCCGAGAGATGCAGAGTGATCCGGCTCCATATGCTGCACCACAAGATAATCCGGCTGTTTTCCCTCCAACGACCGGCCCACATTTTCAAGCCACTCGCCGGTCTTCTTTTCATCAACCGTATCCATGACTGCAATTTTTTGATCCGAAATCACATAAGAATTGTAAGAAATGCCATCAGGTACCGGATATTGCCGTTCAAACAGATCTGTCTCGTGATCATCCACACCCACATAAATGATACTTTCTGTCACCCGCTTCACGCTACACCTCCTGCTTCACCTTTTTTTTATAGTATAACACGTATAAATAACAACTATGCACCTACTATTTGATGGAGATAACTTTATAATCCTGATCCTCCACGGTCTTTTTCAGCAGCTCGTCAGAAAGCTCTGCGTTCAGCTTCACCACTGCAGTTCCCTCTGTATGGCTTACTACCGCTTCCGATACCTGATCAAGTGATTCCAGACACTTTTTCACTCTGGCCTCACAGTGCCCGCACATCATTCCCTCGATTTTCATTGTCTTTTCCATTGTTTTGTCCTCCTTATTCTTTTTCATATTCTGTAGATTAAGCAAATTTAGCCTAAGCGCATTGCTAACCACGCAAAAACTGGATAAACTCATAGCCGCCGCTCCGAACATAGGGTTCAGCTGCCAGCCAAACACAGGGATCCAAACACCTGCTGCCAGCGGGATCCCTATCACATTGTAAAAAAATGCCCAGAATAAATTCTGATGGATATTTTTAAGGGTTGCGCGGCTTAATCTGATAGCAGCCGGCACATCACTCAGCCTGCTCTTCATCAGCACCACGTCTGCGGCATCAATGGCAATATCAGTTCCCGCCCCGATGGCAATACCCATATCGGCCCTTGTCAGTGCAGGTGCATCATTGATCCCGTCACCGACCATTGCGACCTTTCCCTGTTCCTGTAAAGAGCGAATTACTTTTTCCTTGCCATCGGGAAGCACTCCGGCTATCACCTGATCCACACCTGCCCGGGCGCCGATAGCTGCAGCCGTGCGCTCATTGTCTCCTGTGAGCATGACCACATGGATCCCCATTTCTTTCAGCTCTTTGATGGCCTCCGGGCTGTCCTCCTTCATAACATCCGCCACCGCGATCATGCCGATGACCCGATCATCCTTTGCAAAAAACAGAGGTGTCCTGCCCTGTGCAGCCAGCCGCTCTGATGCATCCTTAAGATCCTGGGAAATATGCGCCCTGCCGCTTATGAACTTGTAATTGCCGCCGGCCAGTACTTCTCCCTCACAAACAGCTGTCAGGCCGTTTCCGGGAAGTGCCGCAAACTCCTGCACCTCCAAAGCATTGACCTGTCTTTGCCTTGCATATTCAAGCACGGCCTTTGCAAGGGGATGCTCGCTTTTTTGCTCTAAAGAATAGGCATACGTCAAAAGCGCCTCTTCCCCGATGCCCTCCACAGGCAGGATATCTGTCACCTTAGGCTCTCCGCAGGTGATGGTCCCGGTCTTATCCAGGGCAACAATTTTGACCTTTCCGGTCTCCTCCAAAGAGACTGCCGTCTTAAATAGGATACCGTTCCTTGCCCCGACACCGTTTCCCACCATAATGGCGACGGGTGTGGCAAGGCCCAGCGCACAAGGACAGCTGATCACCAGTACGGAAATGCCGCGCGCAAGGGAAAAACCGATGCTCTCTCCTACGATCAGCCAGACTGCCATCGTCACCAGTGCAATGATAATGACTGCCGGCACAAAAACACCGGATACCTTATCCGCCACCTTGGCAATAGGGGCCTTGGTTGCTGCCGCATCACTGACCATGCGAATGATCTGTGATAAGGTAGTATCCTCTCCCACTCTCACAGCTTCACACTTCAGGAAACCGGATTGATTGACTGTGGCGGCAGACACGCTGTCTCCAACTGCTTTATCTACAGGAATGCTCTCTCCGGTCAGTGCAGCCTCGTTCACTGCGCTGTTTCCTTCCAGCACCACACCGTCTACCGGAATATTCTCTCCCGGATACACAACAAAAACATCACCCTTACGCACCTGTTCGACAGCAACCCTCTTCTCCTGACCATCTCTGATTACGACAGCCGTCTTCGGCGCCAGCCTCATCAACCCCTTCAGTGCATCCGTGGTCTTTCCCTTGCTTCTTGCCTCCAGCATTTTACCCACTGTGATCAGGGCAAGGATCATCGCCGCCGATTCAAAATAGAATTCATGCATATAAGCCATGACACCTTCCATGTCGCCCTTAGCCTGTGCATCCGTCATGGCAAACAGCGCATAAGTACTGTAAAGGAACGCTGCACCGGATCCCAGCGCCACCAGCGTATCCATATTGGGAGCTCTGTGAATAAAACTTCTAAAGCCACTAATAAAAAACCGTTGATTAATCACCATAACTGCAATGGTCAGCAGTAGCTGAAGCAGCCCCATTGCAATATGATTATGTTCTAACACTTCCGGCACCGGCCAGCCCCACATCATGTGTCCCATGGAAAAATACATGAGAACGATCAAAAATCCAAGAGAAGCGACCAAACGCCGCTTTAGTGCCGGTGTTTCTCTGTCCTTAAGAGCATCCGGTACTTCTGCCTGTCCTGCCACTCCCGAACCACTCTCACCGGCTGTTCCTGCCGACTCTGCAGTACTCCTTTTCAGGAAAGCGCCGTATCCGGCATCCTCCACCGCTCTGATGACAACTGCCGGATCCGCCTGTCCTTCCACGCCCATGGAATTGGTCAAAAGACTGACCGAGCAGGAGGTGACGCCCGGAACCTTGGACACTGCCTTCTCCACTCTGGCACTGCAAGCTGCACAGCTCATGCCTGTTACTGTATATTGTTCCATAAAAACCTCCGATCTAACGCATCAGCTTCTGCAAAATAGTTACCAGTTCATCTACGGTATCTTCCTTCCCTGCCTGAATATCCCTTGTCACACATGTTTTAATGTGATTGGAAAGAAGTTCCTTATTAAAACTGTTTAATGCAGCATTCACCGCCGCAACCTGCACCAGAATATCCGTGCAGTAAGCATCCTTCTCCACCATACCGCGAATTCCCCGGATCTGCCCCTCTATCCGGTTCAGACGATGGATCAGATCCTTGTATTCTTTTTCCGACCGCTCCTTGCTCTTATGGCAGCATACCATTTCTTCACTCACCATTCGACCTCCTTTACACTTTTTTCTGACAATACCTGTTCTCCATATTATTATATACCCCTACAGGGTATATTGCAAGCCAAAATTTAAAACGCGAAAAAGCTTCGGCTAAACCGAAGCTTTCCGCGATTTTCTTATGAGGGGGGGAGATAGTGAGTTCATCAACTATCTGAAATATACTATACTCCGTAAATATGTCCAAATTATGTCCATTCTCTAAGGAAAACATAAAATAAAGATAAAACTTTAGATTAGAAAAATAAACAAATTATCAATTCTTGTTCACCACACACTCTCCTCAACAGAAATTCTGCATGATAAACTGAAGAGACTCTCTTCCGCGATAATTGTTTAAGCTTAATTGATAGGTAACTGATACCTGATATCTTCCACCAGATGTATATAATTTCTCTGCGCTTCCCGCGCCGTATTTTTCATCCAGAAATGCGCCAAACTTCTCAAGGTCTCCAAAAAATACCAGCTCCGCCTGCGCTCCTTCCGGAGTCTCTACTGCATAACGTGCAGAATTCTGCTTTGCCCCCATCTTTCTTCCCCGGACAAAACACAGCTCTTTCTGAGCAAAAAGCGGCTTGGGGTTTCCCACTCCGAAGGGCTCTAACAATTCCATGTCATTTGCAAGCTCCTTTGTTGCATAAGAAATGGGCATTGGAACATCAATGTGGATTCTGGGAATCAGATCCTCCTGTGTTAAAACACACCTTTCATTCAGCTCTTTTGCAAAGGCTGCCACATCCTCCTGCGGTGTTTCGTGCCGCGCTGCAAGGGTCAGACCTGCCGCCAGCTTATGTCCGCCAAACTTTGAAAAGCAATGCTTTACTGCTGTGAGGTTCTCATACATGTGATAAGTCTCAATACTTCTGCCGGAGCCTTTGATGCCATCCTCGCTGCCGGTAAGGACAAATACCGGTCTGTAATACATTTCACGGATCCTGCCGGCAATGATCCCCGCCAGACTTTCATGTACCTCAGGCAGATATACCACCAAAATGTTATCTTTTTCTTTCCCGGACTCTTCAATGTATCTGACAGCCTGTTCCACACCCTTTAAAGTCAGGTCTTTTCTGCTGTCGTTTAATGCTTTCAGCTCAGCAGCTGCGCTCATAGCCTCAATCTTTTCCGTGCTCTCAAGCAGTTCCAGTGCTCTGAGTGCCGTATCCAGACGCCCTGTAGCGTTCAGACAGGGGCCGAGGACAAATCCCATATGATAGGCTGACAATTTATCAGGCTCCAGGCCATTCACCTCTATCAGGGCACGAAGGCCCGGATTCCGTGTTGTTTTCAGGCGCCGGATCCCTTCTTTTACAATAATGCGGTTCTCGTCCTTAAGCTCCATAACATCACAGACCGTAGCGATGGCCGCAAACTGCAGCAGCTCATCCATTACATCTGCAAGCTCCCGGCTCCCGGTCCTGATACCCAGCGCCTGAATCAGCTTAAATGCCACCACACCGCCGCAGATATTTTTAAAAGGATACGTACAGGCTTTCTGCTTTGGGTCAATTATGACTTCGGCCTCCGGCAAAAGCTCTCTCCGCTCACCTTTTTCTTCGATAAAAGGAACCTCATGGTGATCTGTCACGACTACTGTGATACCGTGTTCCTTCGCAAGCGCGATCTGCGGAGCTGCGGCGATCCCATTATCGCAGGTAATAATCATCTGTATCCGCTCTTCTGCGGCCTTTTGAATCAGATGATCGTTCAAACCATAGCCGTCATGAATTCTATGGGGAATCGCAGTGTCCACCTTTGCCCCAAGCATTTTCAGGCCCATAGTCAGTATATAAGAGGAACAGATGCCGTCAACGTCATAATCGCCTATCACACGGATAAGCGCCTGCTGTCTGATTTTTTCCAAAATCAGTTCCACCGCCTTTTCCATGCCGCCCAAAAGCCAGGGACTGTAACAATCCCGAAGCGTTCCATGCAAAAACTTTCTGACATCTGAGGGTTCTGTGATGTCCCGGTTTCTGATGATCCGCGCCAGAACCGGGGATATCCCAAACTCTTCTGCCCATGCGTTAAAATCTGCTTTTTTCGCACTGACCAGCCATTTTTCCATTACCAATCTACTCCTCGTCTTCTGCGGCAAGGGCTGCTTTCATCATGATCGCACATTCAATTCTCTTGCGCTGCAGTTCACAGCCAATATCATAAGCATCGTTGATATTGCCGTGGAAATTGAAGGAATTGGCTGCACACCCGCCACTGCAGTAAAACTTTGCAAAGCATTTCTTGCATTTATCCTTTGCATATACATTGCAGCACTTGAATTCGTCGCGGATATCTTCTCTTACAATGCCTTCCTCCACATTGCCCATCAAAAACTTTTCATTGCCGACAAACTGATGGCAGGGATACAAATCTCCCCAGGGAGTCACTGCCAGATACTCTGTTCCGGAACCGCAGCCTGACAATCTCTTGGCCACGCAGGGACCGCCCTGCAGATCAATCATAAAGTGGAAGAAATTAAATCCGTTTCCTTCTTTACGGCGCTTGATCATCTCTACAGCCAGCTTATCATATTCTTCCTTCAGTTTAGGAATATCTTCTTCTCTGATGGCGTAAGAATCCGTGGGCTGCGCCACTACCGGCTCCACAGAAATCTGCTTGAATCCAAGATCAGCCAGATGCAGTACATCTTCTGAAAAATCAAGATTGTTGCGGGTAAAGGTACCTCTCACATAATAATCGGTCTGCTCCCGGCTGTCTGCAACCTTCTGAAACTTGGGAACGATCAGATCATAGCTTCCCTGTCCGCCCCTGAACGGACGCATCCTGTCATGGACTTCTTTCCGTCCGTCGATACTCAGCACAATATTGGCCATTTCTCTGTTGGCAAACTCCAGAATATCGTCATTCAAAAGAACACCATTGGTCGTCAGGGTGAAACGGAACTTCTTATTATGAGGCTTCTCCAAACTTCTGCCGTAAGTTACCAAATCCTTGACTACCTGCCAATTCATCAACGGCTCACCACCGAAGAAATCCACCTCAAGATTGATCCGGTTGCCAGAGTTAGCCACCAGAAAATCAAGGGCCTTCTTACCCACCTCAAAACTCATCAGCGCTCTTCTGCCGTGGTACTCACCTTCCTCCGCAAAGCAATACTGACATGCAAGATTACAGTCGTGAGCAATATGTAAACAGAGGGCCTTTACGACCGTCTGTCTCTTCTTAAAATCGAATACATAATTCTCATAGATATCCGGAGCGAAGAGCTGGCCCGCCTGCTCCAGCATAAGAACCTCGTCAACTGCTTCCTCTATCTGCTCTGCAGCATAAGGCAGATCCGTAAGATTCAAAACTGCAGCCTTGATCGTGCCTGCATCCTTGATCCCCTCGTTTACGAGAGGCTCTACAAGCGGGATCATATCATAGACAATATCATCCACCACATGGACAGATCCGCTGTTTACATCCATCACGATATTAAATCCATTATTCTTATATTGGTGTATCACAATTGTTTCCCTTTCTCATTTCTTTGCAAAGATTAAGCAGCGACCGGAATCGCTGCTTACATTAGTCTCGGATCTTAGTTCCCTTATTTCAGCTTCTCACAACTCTGGTTACCAACTGTACAGGAAGTCTTGCATGCAGACTGACAGGAAGTCTGGCACTCGCCGCATCCGCCCTTCTTCATAGACTCTTTCAGATCTCTTGTAGTTAATGTTTTAATGTGCTTCATGTGATAGCCTCCTTATACTTATAAAAGTCTTCAGACTAATAAACTGCCTGTAGTATACCATAAAATAAGAAAATGTAAAAGACTTTTTTCAAAATATTACAGCAAATTGTGATCTTTCGCGCAAGAACAGGCTATGTATTGACCTTTTCCACCTTATCAGCTGAAGATACCACCCAATCCGCCGCCTGCTGCGCAGAGTATAAAAGTGGTAAAAACCGAATCGGCAAAGACAGCTGCAGAACCATTGATGATCAGCGAAAGCACAAAAAGAACCAGAAAATAAACAGTTCCGCTTAGCACTCCCCACAGAAAGCGCCGCACTCTAAGGATCTTACCCACTAAAAATCCTGCCAAAAAAGAAGCCGCCACATATATTACAATCATGGCAATGGCCACCGCCTTTTCCGTGAGACCCTGCTTTAACAACAAAAACGCAAGCAATAGCAGCATTAAGCCGGTAAACAGAAATGAAGCAATCAGACACTTCAGCAATGTAATAACCGGATTGGCAGTTTCCGATGATGATCTCCTTGAATTGATTCTCACTATTTTCCTTTCGGGACAGATGTCCATATATTAACTTTTTATAAAAATATATTCATTCCGTCACCGAAACTTGACAAGATCAATACAAATATTGTATATTTTCTGTAACTGTACATATGGACTGACTTGGCTGTCAGCCCACCATCTAAAAAGGAGTGATTTTTTTTGGACCCAAGTGTCATACAACTGATTGTTCTGATAATTCTGATTCTTTTGTCAGGTTTCTTCTCTTCCGCTGAGACAGCGCTCACTACAGTGAACCGTGTTCGCATGCGTACGCTGGAGGAAGAGGGCAACAAACGCGCCGCCAAGGTTAACAAGATCCTGGCCAACTACAGTAAGATGCTGAGCACCATACTGATCGGCAATAATATTGTGAACCTGTCGGCTTCTGCACTTGCCACTACTTTGGCATTGAACATTAACCTGGCAGTGGGCATTGCAACCGGTATTCTTACCATCGTAGTGCTTCTCTGCGGTGAGATCGTTCCCAAGACCTGGGCGATGATGACAAACGAGAAGCTCTCCCTGCTCTACAGCGGCATCATTTATGCGCTCATGCAGCTTTTGACTCCTGTCATTTACGTTATTGACCAGCTGGCAAGATGTTTCCTGAAGCTTCTTCACGTTGATCCTGATAAGAAAGCCTCCACCATGACAGAATCCGATCTTAAGACTTATGTGGATGTAAGCCACGAAGATGGTGTTATTGAGTCAGAGGAACGTGAGATCATCTACAATGTATTTGACTTTTCCGATGCTCTTGCCAAAGATATCATGATTCCCCGGATCAATATGACCACAGTCAATGTAGATGCCTCCTATGACAAAGTACTCAGCGTTTTCCGCGAGTCCATGTATACCCGTCTTCCGGTATATCAGGAAGAAAAGGACAATATCATCGGACTGATCAATATCAAAGATTTTATCCTGAACGCTGACCGGGACAATTTCTCCGTCCGTCAGATCTTACGCGATGCTCATTATACATACGAATTTAAAAAGAGTGCAGACCTGATGTTGGAAATGCGTGAAAAGACTACAAATGTAGCTTTTGTCCTGAACGAGTACGGCGCCACCGTAGGTATGATCACACTGGAGGATCTGTTAGAGGAAATCGTGGGTGAAATCCGCGACGAATACGACCAGGATGAAGAAGAACTGATACAGGAGGTGGCAGAACGCACCTTTCTGGTGGAAGGCAGCATGAAGCTTGACGACATCAACGATTATCTGGACACAGAGCTTCAATCCGAGGATTACGATTCTATCGGCGGCATCATCATCGAATGTCTGGATCGTCTTCCGGAGGATAATGAAGAAGTCACACTGGAGGATGGCACTTCTCTGAAAGTTCAGGGTATCGACCAGAACCGTATCATAAAAGTTTTGATGACATTACCGGAACCTCCTGCGGAAGATGCAGAGGAAGATATCAATATAAGCGATAAAGGCGAGCCATAAGGCTCGCCTCTATTTTATTCAGGGAAGGTGACGGTGATAACCGTCCCGCTTCCGCTTTCACTCTGCAGATCTATGGTTGCGTTGTGTTTTACCAGAATATGCTTGATAATTGCCAGACCAAGTCCCGTTCCTCCTGTAGACTTGGATCTGCTCTTATCCACTCTGTAGAACCTTTCAAAAACTCTGTCCTGATGCTCTCTGGGGATACCGATACCCGTATCCTTCACGATCAGAACTGTCTGTTTTCCACGGGAGCAAACCATAACTGTGACACTGCCGTTTTCATTATTATAACGGATCGCATTGTCACACAGATTGTACAAAAGCTCCTCTATCATCTGTCTGTTTCCCAAAATGAAGCTCTCTGAACCCTGAATGCTGATGGTCACATGATGCTTTTCCGCATTTATCGAAAGCATATCCACACAGGTCTCCGCCAGCTGATACAGGTTCAGCCGCTCAAAAGAGATTTCCTCTTCCGCACTGTCAAGCTCAGAAAGCCTGATAATATCATTGATCAGAGTCAGCAGCCAGTTGGCACTCTTTCGAATACCGCCGGCAAACCGCACCGTATCATCCTCTGATGCCATACCGTTTTCAATCAGTTCCGCATAACCCGATATGGAGGTGAGTGGTGTCTTCAGCTCGTGTGAAACGTTGGCTGTGAAATCCTGCCGGATTCTGGCATTTTTGATAATATCCTGATGCTGCTTCCTTATCATATCAATTAGCGGAGCCAGCTCTTCATATTCTGTCAGTTCATCTTGCTCCTCTATATTCCTGGCCAGCTTTTCTATCGGCCTGATCATGTGGTCCGTAAGATAATGAGCCAGCAGCACACTGAGTATGATCAGGATGCCGATTACTGTAACAAGAACTGGCATGGCACTGACAAAGATACTGTAAAGGCTCCCCGCCTCCTTCGCCACCCGAAGGACACTTCCGTCAGAACATCTGACTGCATAGTAAAAAGTCGATTTATCCAGAGTCTCTGACCTTCTCACCGCCTCCCCTTCACCATCGGAAAAAGCGGCCATGATTTCCGGCCGTTTACTATGATTCTCCATTTTCAGAGCATCCACTTCGTTGTCATACGTCACCTGCCCGTCTGTGTCGATCAGGGTAATCCGAAGCCCATACTCATGTGCCAGAGCTCCTGCTTCTTCCGGTTTCCCTGAATCCCCATGACAAGCAATAAAAGCCACATATGTTTTCAGATCTTCTGTTACCTGACTGCGGAACAGATCATAGTAAACATAAGTAACCAAAAGCATAGTGGCTAAAATTCCTGCTATGGCAGTCAGGACAAGACTGGAATTAATTTTTTTCTTCATGGTCAGCTCCCCATTACATATCCTACGTTGCGGACTGTCTTGATCAGACTTCCTTCTTCCTTAAGCTTCTGTCGAAGCGTCTTGATATGCATATCCAGCGTTCTGGATTCTCCTTCAAAGTCAATTCCCCAGACACGATCCAGTATCACCTGTCTGGTTGTGACAATCCCGGCATTCACCATGAGAAGCTTTAACAACTCATACTCCTTAAAAGTTAACGCAACAGGTTCATCATTTACACATACTGTATGCTTCTCTCTATCTAAGACTACATTTCCAAGCTTCAGTATTTTCTCTTTCTCCTCAGGCTTTGCACTTCTTCTAAGCATTGCCTTGACTCTGGAAATCAACTCCATAACCCCAAAGGGCTTAGTCATATAATCGTCTGCACCGATGTCCAGGCCTTTCACCTTGTCGATTTCCGTGGACTTGGCTGTCACCATGATCACAGGAACCAGCAGGGTTTCCTTACGCATTCTCATCTTTTTTATAATGTGCAGTCCATCCTCGTCAGGAAGCATCACATCAAGCAGGACAAGATCAGGGATCTCCCGCTCCAGTCCTGCATAGAAATCTTCCGCACGATCAAAACCTGCCACGCGATAGCCCACATTGGTCAGTGCAAAGGTTTCAATTTCCTGTATATTTTTATCATCCTCTACCACATAGATCAGAGCCATAATGCTCACCTCTTCTCCCGTTTTTAAGGAAGCTGATAGCGCTCCTTATAAACCATAACCTTCCCCTGGAAGTCCATATTATCCTTCTGCTTCACTTCTCCAAGGTATGCATGGGTTTCATACTCATCCTCACTCACCTGCAGCAGGCATACAGCAATGTTGGAGCAGTGATCGGAAACTCTTGCCAGATTGGTGGTGATATCTGACAAAATGAATCCCAGCTCGATGGTACACTTGCCGTTTCGCAGCCGTTTGACATGACGCTGCTTGATCTCCTTGTTCAGATCATCCACAACCTCCTCCAGAGGCTCTACCTGCTTGGCAAGAGAAAGATCCTCTTCCGAAAAGCTCAGCATCGTAATCTTTAAAATATCATGGATCGCTCTGCCCACCGTCTGAATCTCTCTCTGCGCCTTATCGGAAAACCGTACCGCCTTACGGTTCATTTCTTCCGCCGCCTTCATCACGTTCAGTGCATGGTCGGAAATACGCTCAAAGTCGCCGATACAGTGAAGAATCTCAGACAAGGTATGGCTGTCCTTCTCAGGAAGATTTTTACTACTCAGCTTCACAAGATACGTGCCAAGCTCGTCTTCGAAATGATCTACCTCCTTCTCAAGCCAGACAACCCTGTCCGCCTTTTCCTGACTGTATTCATCAATCAATTCCAAAGACAGATTCATAGCTTCCTCAGCCAAACCGGCCATGGTAACCGCAACATTACGGCTCTGCTCCACAGCATAGGAAGGTGTCTCTAAGAAGCGGGCATCCAGAAGCTGCAAAGCATTTGCCGTATCGGCAGTCTCCTGCTTGTCCTCGTCCTTGATGGTCAGGCAGGCAAGCTTGACCAGACCCTTTGAGAAGGGAAGGAGGCAGAGAGTCGCCACAATGTTAAAGGCACTGTGCACAACAGCGATTCCGGTCTGATCCGCCGCTGTTCCCATGAAGGAAAATGGATGGATGGCATTGATAATGTAAAATCCGCCCATAAACAGTACCGTACCAATAATATTGAAATATAAGTGAACCAAAGCTGCTCTTCGTGCATTCTTGGAAGCACCAATACCGGAGATCATCGCTGTCACACAGGTACCGATATTCTGTCCCATGATAATAGGGATCGCCGCATCATAACCGATGGCTCCCGTCATACATAAGGCCTGCAGGATACCTACCGAAGCAGACGATGACTGAATTACTGCTGTCAGTACAAGGCCTGCCAGAACACCAAGCAGAGGATTGGAAAACTTCGTCAAAATACCGGTAAACTCCGGAACATCGCGAAGCGGCTTCACTGCATCACTCATGGTATCCATACCAAACATCAGAATGGCAAAACCGATCAGAATGGTTGCTGCATTTTTAAATTTTTCCTTTTTGGAAAACATCATGATCGCCACACCGATCAGCGCCAGCACCGGCGAAAACGATGTGGGCTTTAACAGCTGTATAAAAAAGGAATCGCTTTCAATTCCTGACAGCGTCAGAATCCAGGATGTAGCCGTGGTACCGATGTTGGCACCCATGATAATACCCACTGCCTGCTGCAGCTTCATAATTCCCGAATTTACGAAACCTACAACCATAACTGTAGTGGCAGATGATGACTGAATCACCGCCGTAACGCCGGCTCCCACCAAAACAGCCTTCAAAGGATTATTCGTCAGCTTTTCCAAGATACTTTCCAGACGTCCGCCGGAAGCCTGACTCAAACCGTCTCCCAACAGATTCATACCGTAAAGGAACAGTGCCAACCCTCCAACCATTGTCAGCAAATCAAAAAAATCCATAACTTATCCTCTCTTTTTCTCATTGTATGATACCATAATATCTTGTCTATGTAAAATATATTACCGCACAAATGTAAAATTTATGTAAAATGCACACATCCAAAGCATCTTTTCATACAATAAAAAAAAGCCCGGAGAATAGTTATGGCTCTTATTGTACTCGATTCAGGGCACGGAGGAACAAACCCCGGTGCCGTCTACAATGGCAGACAGGAAAAAGATGACTCCCTCGCTCTCACTCTTGCGGTCGGTGCCATTTTGGAGGCCGCCGGAATTGACGTATATTACACACGCACTACAGATTTTTACGAATCTCCCTATGAAAAGGCACAGGAGGGAAATCGGATTGGTGCGGACTATTTTGTGTCAATCCATCGCAACTCAAGTCCTTATCCCAATCAATACACCGGAGTGGAATCCCTGGTCTATAATCAATACGGTGCTGCAGCCGTAATGGCGCGTAACATCAATGCCCAACTGGAACTGGTTGGTTTTGTGAATCAAGGTGTAAAGGAACGGCCCAATCTGGTGGTCTTAAACAGTACACAGATGCCCGCGGTACTTGTAGAGGTGGGCTTTATCAACAATGATGCAGATAACCTGCTTTTTGATGAAGCGTTTGATGAAATTGCCGGCGCAATTGCAGAAGGGATTCTGCAGACGATTAATACACCGGCCATTTTTTAACAATTTCGTGTGGATTGACACAAAAAATCTCCTATATTATACTGGCAATAAACCATACTATTGCGAGGTACGATTATGATATATACGGGAGAACATACACGGGAAATCTTTTTCCCCCTCGGCGGAATCGGCAGCGGCAGCATCAGCCTCTGCGGAAACGGACTTCTTGGTGACTGGGAGATTTTCAACCGTCCCAACAAAGGAAGCTTAAACGGTTATACTCATTTTGCCATAAAAGCCAAGACATCAAAGGGTGTTATCACAAAAGTACTGAACGGCGATCTTTTGAAGTCTTATTCCGGGCAGTACGGCCAGGAACCCTTCCGCAGCTACGGATTTGGTCCAAATGGCATGACCATGTGCGGCTTTCCCCATTTCTCCAGTTGGACCTTTAAAGGCGAATTTCCTGTAGCAGAGATAGCATTCTCAGACGATACCTTTCCCGGCGACGTGACAATGTGCGCTTTTAATCCCTTTATCCCTCTGGATGAAGACAATTCCAGTTTACCCGGTGCCTTTTTTGAGATTACTATTCACAATAACAGCGAAGAATCCATCGAGTATCAGACCGCACTCTCCCTGCAGAATCCGTTCCCCGTATCCAGAAATACCGCAAGGATCCATGAAGGTTTTCAGATGCTCTCCTTTCAGAATACAGGCGTTACCCCGCAGGAGCTGACCTACGGCGATCTGACCATTGCTACCGACTGTCCGGACACACTGGTACAGACCTACTGGTACCGCGGAAAGTGGCGCGACGGCATCGTTACCTATTGGAACAACTTTAACAACGAACAGGACATTGAGGACCGCATCTATGATACCGACCGACAAAATCATATGAATGCCGATCATGGTACTCTTGCGGCCAAAACGGTAATTCCGCCCGGAGAAAGCCAATCCGTGCGTTTCATCATTTCCTGGAATGTACCTAACAACTACAACTACTGGAATGACGAGCCTGATGAGAATGGCAAGTACATCAGCTGGAAGAATTATTATGCCGTACTGTTTCAGGATTCTGCCCATACGGCGGCATATGCCCTGAAAAATTGGGAAATGTTAAGGGATAAGACTTTCACTTTCCGCAGGATTTTACACGAAAGTACCTTGGATCCCTCCGTGATCGACGCTATCTCCTCCACGCTCTCCGTCTTAAAGACACCTACCGTATTAAGGCTGGAGGACGGTTCCTTCTACGGTTGGGAAGGACTTCATGAAAAAGAAGGCTCCTGCGAGGGCACATGCCAGCACGTCTGGAATTATGCTTATGCTCTCTGCTATTTATTCCCGCGTCTGGAACGCTCCATCAGAGAAAATGAATTCCGATATACCGTTCTTTCGGACGGCAAAAGTATCTTCCGCCAGAAGCTTCCTCTGGAGAAAAATCCCGGTGATTTTCGGGCATGCCTTGACGGACAAATGGGAACCGTAATAAAATGTTACCGTGAGTGGAAAATATCAGGCGATGATAGCTGGCTGAAAAAATATTGGGGTCAGATAAAGCTGCTTCTTGACTATGCCCGCAGCGAAAAGAATCCGGACAAATGGGACCTTAACGGCGACGGCGTATTGGAAGGCAGACAGCACCACACTTTGGACATGGAGCTGTTTGGTCCCTCTGCTTGGCTTCAAGGTATGTATCTCGCCGCTTTGAAGGCCTCAGCTGAAATGGCCGCTCACCTGGGAGATTCTGAGAAAGCAGCAGAATATACTTCCCTTTTTGAAAATGGAAAAAAATGGACTAAGGAGCATCTTTTCAACGGCAGATATTTCATCCATCAGATTGCATTGAGCGACAAGAGCATAACGGATGAATTTGCAGCAGATGATTACTGGAACAGTGAAACCGGAGAAATCAAGTACCAGATCGGCGAAGGTAGCTCCATTGACCAGCTTCTGGGACAGTGGCATGCAGACCTGGTTTCTCTTGGAGAAATATTTGATCCGTTGCAGACCGATATCGCTCTGGATTCCATGTTTGAATACAACTTTAAGGCAACCATGCGTAATTTCACTAATCCATGGAGAATTTTTGCGTTGAATGATGAAGCCGGAACCATCATCTGCGACTACCCTGAAGGATCTTACAAGCCCCGGATTCCCGTACCCTACTGTGAAGAAGTCATGACCGGCTTTGAGTATGCCTTCGCCGCATTATTGATCTATCACGGGAAAATCGAAAAAGGACTTTCTGTTGTAAAAGCAATCCGTGATCGCTATGACGGCAAAAAACGCAATCCATACAACGAGTTGGAATGCGGAAGCAATTATGCCAGAGCAATGGCTGCTTTTTCTCTGCTCCCGGCATTTAGTGGCTTTGAGTATCATCTGGTCAAAGGACATATCGGATTTAATCCCATTGTCAATCGAGATCATTTCAAATGTCTCTGGAGTCTTGGCACCGGTTGGGGAGAATTTACACTGAATCCATCAGAAGCCATTCTCACCATAGAAGACGGTAGCCTTTCCCTCTGCAGTTTTGCACTGCGCTGCACTGGTATCCGGGCAGTAGAGATCGATGGCACTCCTGTTTCATTTACATATATAGAAGATACTGTTCATTTTGAAAAGCAGACGATAGCTCACTCGTTAAGGATCTTACTATGAATCATCTGAGAATCACTGTAAAAGAATTGGCAAAGATTTGTAATGTATCAGAGGGCACGGTAGACCGTGCCCTGAATGGCCGTCCGGGCATCCGCCCTGCCACAAAAGAAAAGGTGCTGGATGCTGCCAGACAATATGGTTGGCGGCAGGCGGTGGGAAACTCTAAGGATTCCAACCACCAGCCCACCGTTAGAATTATTGTATTCGATCTGAACAATGATTTTTTCTCAAAACTGATCACGGATCTGGAAGCAATCGCAAGAAGCAAGGGATTTCTTCCAACGGTTCTCTTTACGCATTACGATCCGACCAACGAAATTGAGTGCCTCCGCTGGCTGGATGCTTCCGGCGTGGACGGAATCGTTCTGTGCTCCGTCAATCAAGGGGAAGTGTTCGACCGCTTTTTGGAAGGATTCAACATCCCTATCATTGCCGTGGGCAACAAAACAGGCAATATCCCTTATGTAGGAATTGACGATTATGCTGCCATGAAGGAAGCTGCCGAATATCTGATGGCTTCCTATCAGAACCTTATCTATTTCTCACCGGCACTCTGCTACCCCAATTCCCTTGCACAACGAAAGCGATTTGAGGGTTTTATGGCTGCAGCTGCCGAACAGTGTAAATACAGCGTTATCACATCACTACAGGATATTAAGGCTGACTATACTGACGATACTGCCATTCTCTGCTCCACCGACTATTACGCCATGCAGGTACACTCACGCTCACCCAAGGTAAAAGTGATGGGATGCGATAATCTGAAAATACTGGACAAGCTCAATATGCCTGTGGATTCTATAGACTATGACACCCGCCGGATTGCGGAGGAAGCTTTCAAACTGATCGAATCCGGAGAAAAGCGAGACATCCTGATCCCGCACCGGATTTATACGCGTTAATTCTCAATGATATAAAGCATCTTTGATCACGGAGAAATTGTAATCTAAATCATTACTGCCATCGAGAACAAGTAATTTACAATTCAGAAGCTTCTGCCATTTATCGTGCTTTGCCTTACTTCTCATTTCTACACCACCAGAATCGTACGCTTTTGCCCATTCTATAAAATCTAAGTGAGTCTGGTACATATCGCCGCCAGCTTCTATACGATCTCCGAAAGCTGCTTTTTCTCTTTCTTTCAGTCTGGATATCCGAACCGATGCGTCCGTTTCAAGCCTGATTGCCAGTGTGAACAACGGTATCAGTTCATCACCCCAATCAGTCAGAGAACCCGAGACAACAACATGATTCGATTCAGCAATATCCTTTTTCATAAGTGCAAGACGTTCATTTACCGGGCGTTTTTTTGTATATTTGGGATCTGTAGGTAGCCAGAAATAGTCGTCAGTGTCCATAAATTGATAGCCCAGCTCTTCACATATTTTTCTTCCCAATGTTGATGTTCCGGAGCCCGATGCTCCGAAAATATGAATCACATTCTTCATTCCCAGATTCCCTCCATTATTACTGATTGCACCAATCTATTATTGACTGATTTTTATAAGACCAAAAAAGACACTTCATAATGAAGTGCCTCTCAAAGGTTTATACCTTCAAAACCGAACATTGAATCCTCTTACTACAAGACGTATCCTCAGGGATACTCTCTCTAAACCAGCCTTCAGGTTAAGCCCTCGACCGATTAGTAAATATCAGCTTAACACATTACTGTGCTTACACCTTATTCCTATCTACCTCGTCGTCTTCAAGGGGTCTTACTTTCTGGGATATCTCACCTTGAGGGGGGCTTCACGCTTAGATGCCTTCAGCGTTTATCCCTGCCGGACTTGGCTACTCTGCCATAGGATTGGTTCCTAACAGATACACCAGTGGTCCGTCCACCCCGGTCCTCTCGTACTAAGGGCAGCTCCTCTCAAATATCCTACGCCCACGCCGGATAGGGACCGAACTGTCTCACGACGTTCTGAACCCAGCTCGCGTACCGCTTTAATGGGCGAACAGCCCAACCCTTGGGACCT
>JAZNMF010000104.1:0-4598 GCA_045579545.1 Acetatifactor sp.
ATTTGCTGAGTTCAAGACTTCCAATGGACCGCCAGGGGCTCGAACCCTGGACACCCTGATTAAGAGTCAGGTGCTCTACCAACTGAGCTAGCGGTCCATATGAGCTGCGTCATTCACAACGCAAGACTAATACTAACACAGCTCAAAAAGAAATGCAAGTACTTTTTTTAAAAATTTTCAACTTTTTTTATGACCACCATCGCGACATTTGCTGCAATACCCATACAATTCCAGTTTATGACCGGTGACGGTGAACTCCTGCTCCTCCGTATCCGGGTGTAAATGAATAAATGGGCAGCTTTTCAGTGGAATCCTTTTATGGCATTCCAGACAGACAGCATAGTGGGTATGATCTCCCCGGTTCAGCTCATAGACTGCATTGCCATCTTCTACTCTGGTATCTCTAACCACCATATCTTTTTCTTCAAATGTGGTTAAAATCCGGTATATCGTAGAAACCGCATAAGAAGTGTCCCCTTCCCGCTTCAAAATGTACTGGTAAATCTGAACCGCGCTTAAGGGTTCCTTGGCCGACTTAAGCACTTCATATACGCTTTCTCTCTGCTTTGTCCACTTGATTCCCTTTGGATGCTCCGTACTATGGGCGATCCTGCATTTGTCCTTTTCCATATTGTCTGCTCCTAACCTGCTTTTATCCCAAAAGAATTCCCGCCATCACTCCGATGGCATACAAGAGACTGATGATTTTGAAATTCTCTTTTTTGTTGTGGTTCACTCTGCACAGAACCAGAATGCCTACACCGGAGCCTGCCAACAGACCGGCCATCATCGTGCCAAAACTCATGGCGCCTTCCACATAAAGCTGCGTAATCGCTACCGATGCAGCGCAGTTCGGGATCAGTCCCACCAAACCGGAAAGGATCGGTCCCAGAATCTTGCGGTCTCGCAACAGGGAAATAAGCACATCCTCCCCCGCGAAATGCAGTACTGTATTCAGAGCCATCGTGATCAGCAAAACGAAAGCCGTGATCTTCAATGTGTGCATGGCAGCCGAACGCAAGATTCCCTCTTCACAGTGACAGTGCTCATGTTCGCACATCTCATGAATGTGTCCGTGCTCCACTGTCCTTTTCCTGCCAAAGATCAGGTCAATCAAAAATCCTGCCACGATAGCTATCAGCACCTTCACCAGCAATATCCTGCCGATGACACCGGCTTCCACCTTCGCTGAGATCAGGATCGGCAGCATTTCATCAGAGGTAGAAAGATAAATTGCCAACAGTGTACCTATGGTGATCAGTCTCCCCGCATACAGATTCGAGGCTGCGGCCGAGAAACCGCACTGAGGCACCACTCCCAGGATTCCTCCGGGAACCGGACCCCATTTCCCCGCTTTGCGGATCATACTCTCTGTTTTATCACTTGCTTTGTGTTCCAGCCACTCCATAATAAGGTATGTCAAAAACAAAAACGGAACCAGTTTCAGGCTGTCAAACACACTGTGCTCTATAATATGCAGCATATAAAATGTCCTTCCCATAAAAATAGTTCTAAATGCACTTGCAATTCATTTGCATTTAGAACTATATCACATCTGATTCATTTGTCAAGAATTTTTCAAGTTTTCCCCCGAAGCCCTTGACAAGGATTCTTTTTTTGTGTATCATTTTTAATGTTGTTATGCTGATGTTGCCTTTGGGCTTATTTTCAATGTTTCAACAGTCATCTTAATACATCGGCGCGTGGCTCAGCTTGGTAGAGCGCCACGTTCGGGACGTGGAGGCCGCAGGTTCGAATCCTGTCGCGCCGATTAGGAAAAATGCCGTATTTGCGGCATTTTTTGTTTTCTGTGACAAAAAACAGACAAGTGATTTTTTATTTGATACTGTTTATACATATCATTTTTCAATTTCACCAGCACTTAACTCTGTTTCATACTTCATACGTACCTGACGAATATATCCGGTCAGAACATGGGTTGAAGACTGCGACCACTCTTGGCCATATTGGCTTTCGTAACCCACATTCAAAATATCAAGAATATTTTCAATATGTTGCAGTTCCTGCAATAAACACTCAATAATATCCATATAGTACTGTAATGGTTTGCTATTTTTGCTGTTTGTATCATCCATTTTTCAATCCTCTAAAGTCAACAAAGTTGCGACGTCCGGGAAACCAAGGGGGAAAAGCATTCGCCCCTGCGCATCCATTGCTATCGAAGGTAATCGGATAATTTTCAATCTCCTCTTCCTAATATTCATGTCCTTCCCGCTTGTAAACCCCAGCAGAATTATTAATATCTCCCACAGCGTTCATTATTTGCATATAATATTAAATGGAGGTAATACAATGATACGAGATCTTGGGACTAAATTAAAAAATTTACGATTACAGTACGGCTATTCACAGCGCTATGTGTCTGAGATAACCGGAATTTCACAGACTGTATTATCCGGCTATGAGACAGGGGAAAAGACGCCCAGCCTGGAAAAGCTAATAAAACTTTCCAATTTATATCAGGTTTCTACCGATTATCTGTTAGGGGTTGCCAAGACCAACTCCAAGCAACAGATTGATGTTTCCAATTTAACTGTGGAACAATTCACATTGCTAAAGCAATTTATATCTTCATTGTAAAAGCAGATACCTTTTTTGAAAGGATATCTGCTTTTACATGCTTCGTCAGCCCTGCCGAATCATTGATTTAAAAACCATCATCAATAATTTCACCCTTGGAATTTGTTTTCAGACCTCCTCCTGTCGAAGCAGTTCCTTCTGAGTCATCATTCTCAACAACAATTTTCTCTGAACAATCCACTGTAACATTTGCATATACTTCCAACATGTGCTTATCAAATGTTGCCACTGAATCCTCGTTGCCAAAAAAGTAAATAATAAATTTTCCGCTATGTACTATTTCGAGAGCGTCCGGCGCCTTGGGGAAATAACCCTCATAATTTATCACAGCTTCCCTGATTGCTGCAATGGCAGAATCCACATCTTTTTCATCTCCTGCCATAGCACAGACGGCTGTAAACTCCACTCCGTTCATTGCATTGGAAAACATCGCTGCCTCTGTAAGATATCCCGCCTGCTCTTCCGGAATATGGCACATAATGTCCAACATTTCCGTGTCTGTCAGATCAACTGCAGCAGGACCGTCACTGGTCATATCAAGTCCGCCGACTACATAAAACTTCTCGTCCTCCGCGTAAGTGTCCCAGATTGTTTCCAGTACAGTAACGGTATCTGTCATCACTACTGTTTCTGCTTCTTCTGAGGATCCGGCTGTTTCAGTGTTTTCCGCCACTTCATTCTCTCCGGTTGCTTCCGCTGATTCTTCTGCTGATTCAACATACTCAACTACATCCGCACTTGATTCTTCTTTGTCATCAGTGTTCCCACATGCCACCATGCCAAAAACCATAACCAGTCCCATCAGCCCTGCTAAAAATCTTTTTTTCATAACTAAATCTCCTTTTCGTAACATATTATCCTATAGCGATACATTTGCATACTGGTCCATATGCTATTTCATTATATATCTTACTTACAATTATTTCAACCCTTTTAGGGTTATTCTTACCTCTTTGAGCGTATATTTGGGTAAAAAGTATTCGCCCTGAATACAGCTGCTATCTTATTCTTCCTGCCATATTATTACAATTGGCCAATCGCCTTTGTCTTCAGCGCTGCAAACTCTTCCGCCGTTATAATCCCTGCATCCATCAGTTCCTTATATTTTACAAGCTCATCTGCCACAGACTTTTCAGTGGTATCAGGCTTCTGCTGCACATGGATCAGATCGTGCATCAACTGCCTGTCCGCATTCCTGTATTTATCACGTGTTAGGATAGTTGTTTTTCTGAACTCAGCGATTTCTTTGTCAGAATAATCATGCTTTGATAATAACAAGCTGCCGTTTACAAAGATAAACTCAATATATTTGCGGTTATTTGCCACATATAAGCAATAAAGCAAGGTGTAGAGTGTTCCCTCAACAAAGAACAATCGAACTGTAGTCATCGCATTGCCATTTCCCAATATATCTGTATTATCACCTATTACCAAAATCACTCTGAATGCCAAATAAGCCAAAATCACAAAATAGTTGAACCAGTTTCTTTTATCGACTACTTTCCTTCTATTGGCAATTGCATTTATCAAAATAGTGATCACTGCAAGAATCGGTGCCATTATTATGTAGCTGTCAAAAGCTGCGTCTTCTTCATACACTGCAAAGTGCTTAAAGAAAAATATTATAATGAAGAGAATGGGTAGCATTGCCAGATACTTTAAAAATTTCTTTGACCTATCTTTTACTTCCAGATCAACCAAATCCGTAACATCCACAACCTTTGTGCTCTCCTGCTTTTTGTACCACAGCAGGCCCTTAGTATAAGATTTTCCCTTGAAATACAGTCTCTTATCAGTCAGAGTAACAATGCCTTTTTCCAAAGGTTCGCCTTCAAGACTTCCGTTCAAATAATCTGCACCCAAGATGCTAAGAGCTTTTTCATCATTGTCAATAAAAGTAACATTTGTATTCATTTTTTTCTCTCCTTGCAAAATGCTTTTGTTTGTGTTTCTGATATATAGTTCCATCTCAGAACAAAAAGGTTTTATTTTTTTGC